>NZ_JBSTYP010000011.1:0-103015 GCF_054052405.1 Aeromonas aquatilis
CTCTGAGCATGGTGCAGTCCATTTATTGACCATGCAGCAATTAGATCAAACCCCGGGATCGGCGTCCAGGGGTTTGTCAGCAGTCTGAGACGCCTTAGGGCGTCTTTTCTTTATCTACGGTCCGGCACCTCTGGTATGTGATCAGTATTGCTGTTTATTATTCAATTTGTTAATATCATTGTGTTTCATTTCGCTCATTAATCACTTCGTTTGGCAACTGTCTTTTCGGGTTGACTGGTATGTGATACCCGAGAAGAATTGCAGATGAAAAGGAGTTCATGAAATATGCATAAGATGCAAGAAAAAGATTAGTGAGTTTATTTTTTGAATGAGTTTTTGTGATTATATATTTTAAATAGGGCTATTAAAAAAGCTCTGAGAATATAACTGGAGCTAGCTTTTATCTAATTAATTCTAGAAGAACTAAGTATGGATATATTATTGGTTGCAGAGGTTCGTAATTGGTTGATGTTTGGACTAGGTGTAATTGGTGGGGTTATGGCCTTACTGACCTATTCTCGGGGGCAGAATCAGCGCAGATTAGAGAATATTTTTCGTATGATTCAGCTTTTCCGAGATACTATAACTGCACAGGATTTTGAGCAGTGGGTTAAGTTATTCAATGCTTCATCTGAGTCCTCTGGTGCAAAGGTTGGCCATTTTGTTTCCGAGGATGGGCTTCAAACCCCATTTTCAGTTTTGTATGCGGAAGGTTCGCCCGATGATGGTGCTATAGATAGAATCGCTCAGGTTTTAGATTTGGTTTCCGAACATGCATTAATATACACATTCGATCTAAGAATTTTCTATCATGAATATGGGCAGCTAATGGATACAATTCATAGATGGCTTTCTAAAGCGGTTATTTCAGATGAGAAATACTTGCTTGAAGAACTCTACCCAAATTTAAATTTGATATACGTGAAGAAAAAGATTGATCCAGATTGGAGTTGCCGTAGATATGTTTATTGCGGCTAGTAATGAGGTTTTTAATCAGTATCTTCGATATTCGAAGCTCTTACTTGGTGATTTTTCCTATATAAGCATGGAGCTGTATAGCTTCACACTTGATTATTAAAGCATGATTGAGTAATTATGAGTAAAAATAATCCTTTGGAAGTTGCATCATGGATAGCTGGTATATCTGGAGTACTACTTACTGGATATTTTCAGTTTTTCCCTAATACGTCAGATAAAGATAATTTAGTTTCTATTGATGAGCCAGAAATTAGTGAAAATCGAGTTCAAAAAGCTAAATTCTCCAACATTGAATCGGCCCAGCAAGGTGATTTTAAAAACTCTCGTGGTAGTGGCTTGGATAGTATGGATAGATCTACTTGCAAAGATGTAAAAATACTTGAAAATAAGTTCTCTCTTGCAAGAACTCTATCTACCTATGACAAACGTGATTCAGTTTATACGCAATTAATTGATGATTATTTATGTAACAAAAACCATGATTCAGCATTGAAAATTGCAGAGCAATTGTCGACTTATGAAAAACGTGATGATAATTACATGAAAATACTAAAGTCATTAGTGCTGTCTGGTGATGTTGAAGAAGCGATTAAAATCTCATCTAAAATGAGTACCTATGACAAAAGAGATGAGGCAAAAAAATATATTATTAGCGGCTTGTGATTTAACTCGGTGATAAATTTACACATTAGGTGACAGCCCACCCCGTAGGGTGCAATGAAATTGCACCTCTACTTTTGTTCCTCATACCTTGCACAAAAGCCGCTCAGCAAACGGTGCAATGCGCTGCGCTTATTGCACCCTACGTCTCTTCGTCAATTCGCTGGGGTGGTGTGGCTGGGCGCTGAGCCTTGCCAAAGCAACAAAAGGGGCGAGCTGCGCCCCGAATTCTTTATAATGCCCCCCTTTAAAACCGCCGGACCCAGGTTCGGCGCGCTGATGGCTGGCTACACCATCAGACAGATCATCAGGATTGAGACACGGTTATGCATACTCTGGAACAGCTGCGCGCAGGCGAACTGTGCGGTGCCCGCCATTTGAAGCTCTCTGAAAACCTCGCGGTTTTCCCCCACGAGATCCTGAGCCTGAAAGAGACGCTAGAGGTGCTGGATTTGACCGGTAACCAGCTGAGCACGCTCCCTGACGAGCTGGCCGGGTTTGGCAAACTGCGCATCATCTTCTGCTCCGAGAACCGCTTTACCGAGCTGCCCGAGGTGCTGGGACGCTGCCCGGCGCTCACCATGGTGGGTTTTAAGGCCAACCGGATTGCTACCGTCTCGGCCAGGGCGCTGCCTGCGGGGTTGCGCTGGCTGATCCTGACCGATAACGCAATTGAGCAGCTGCCTGATGAGTTGGGCCAGTGCGACGCTATGCAAAAGCTGATGCTGGCGGGTAACCGCCTGCGTGAGTTGCCGGCCAGCCTTGCCAACTGCCGCAATCTTGAGTTGTTGCGTATCGCCGCCAACCGCATCGAGCGCTTCCCCGAGTGGCTGCTCTCGCTGCCGCGCCTTTCATGGCTCGCTTACTCCGGCAACCCCTTTAGCGAAGGGGCGGAGGCGCGGGCTATCGATGATGCCCATGTCGCGCCCATTGCCTGGGCGGCGCTGGCGCTGGGCGAGTTGCTGGGGCAGGGAGCATCCGGCGTTATCCATCGCGCCACCCTTGTGGGTAATACTGCTGATGCAGTGACTCAGGCGAGCGATAGAGGCGTTGGCAGTCAGGTGGCGGTGAAGCTGTTCAAGGGGGCAGTGACCAGCGACGGGCTGCCCCGCTGCGAGATGGCGGTGTCGCTGGCGGCAGGCACTCATCCCAACCTTATCAAGGTGATAGGCAAGGTGGCGGATCACCCCTCCGGTATTCCGGCGCTGGTGATGGAGCTGATCGATCCGGCCTTTGCCAATCTGGCCGGGCCGCCGAGCCTGGACTCCTGCACCCGGGATGTCTATCCAGAGGAGCTGCATCTGAGTGTGCCGGATGCGCTGGCGATGGCCCACGGCATCGCCTCGGTGGCGGGCCATCTGCACCGCGCGGGCATCATGCACGGGGATCTCTACGGTCACAATATTCTGTTTACCCGCGGGTCTGACGCACCGGCTCGCGCTCTGTTGGGGGATTTTGGTGCCGCCTCTTTGTATGACCGCAGCGACCGCGAGCGGGCCGTAGGACTTGAGCGTTTGGAAGTGCGCGCCTTTGGTTGCCTGCTGGAAGAGCTGCTGGCCCATTGCGATACGCAAGACTCACCGCTCGATGGGTTGCATCAGCTCAAAGCGGCCTGCCTCTCGGAACTCCCCGCCGAACGCCCCAATTTTGCTTATATCGACCGTCAGCTGGCGGCCGCTCGCGCCACGCTGTCGTGATCTTTCTGGCGTTGGCGGGCACGTTTTGGCCTGCCAACGTCATTCCCTTCTCTCATTAATGGCTATCAATGCATGACGTATTTGCATGGATTGGTGTGCCTCTGCTCGTCATCAACGCACCCAATAGCGCCCATTGCGACAGCGAGGCGCACGGCAAGGGGACGTCTCGCCATTCGCCCGATAACACGCAGAGGCTGCGCGGCAAAAAGGGGAGGGCAGTGGGTTGCGCGGTGCCGGTTAAGTTGTGATATTGAGGCATCTTTAGTACAGAAGGGTAATAACGATGGAAGCTGCGTTTTGGCATCAGCGTTGGGAAGAGAACCGGATTGGCTTTCATCAGGCGGACTTCAACCGCTGGCTGCAATCCTGGTGGTCAGCCCAGCAAGCGAACGAGCCGGTACTGGTTCCCCTGTGCGGCAAGTCCCGTGACATGCTCTGGCTGAGCGCTCAGGGTCATCCGGTCGACGGTTTCGAGCTATCGAGCCTTGCCGTCAGTCAGTTCTTCAGTGAAAACCAGCTCGCCGCGACCGTGAGCGAAGTGGGCCCTTATCAGTGCCATCAGGTGGACAGCCTGCGCATTTTTCAGGGGGATTTTTTCGCCGCCCCCAGTCTGGGTCGCCGTTACCGGCTGGTCTATGACCGCGCGGCGCTGATCGCCCTGCCGACCGCGATGCGCCGCCAGTATGCAGCCCTGATCAGTTCGCTGGTCGAGACCGGTGGCCAGATCCTGCTGGTGACCCTTGAATATCAGCCGGAGCAGCAGAGTCAGCCCCCCTTCTCGGTGGGGGAGATGGAGGTGCGAGCCCTGTTCGAGCGCGATTTTCGTATCGAGGTGCTGGGGCGCGCCGCCGAGGTGGATCACCCGCGGGTGCTGTCGGGTCAGCTCTCTTACTTCGATGAGGTGGCCTACCGGCTGGTTCGCCGGGGCTAACGGGCAGCTAACGGGCGGGCAAAGGGTGATCTGCGCCGACAAATTGTCGGGCTGTGCGCTCTTCGCTACCTCCTTTGACGTAGATCAACGTGACTGACGGGGGGCGTGCCTAATATGAGGCTGTTTCTCAATCACTGTTGGCATTGCAAAGCGAGTATCGGGTCTGTCCCACTTGCTGATCAGCAACTCAGTGTCTGATTTTCACGCTCATGTTCACTTTTGGCGGCTTTGGTCGCAATTGTTATGGTTTTTCCAGCCGACCCTGATGGGTCGGCTTTTTATTGTCTGCGATTTGCCGTGGGAATGGAAAAACGGGGGAGTGCGAGGCCAGATCAGGCCTCGAAGGTGGCGGCATTGAGCCGAAATGCCTTGGGGTCATCGATAAACTGGCCGGTGATCCGCTCGTCATGTTCGTGCCCCTGACCATAGCTACATAGGATCAGTCGATCGGAGGTGCGCGAGCGCAGCTGGGTGATAAAGCGCACCAGATCGGCGCGGCTCAACTTGCCCACCTCATCGCAGACCCGTTCCCGCTGATCAAACCCCAGATCCTTGTTGCCGATGCTGACCCACAGCCGCTGGCCGCGACTGCGCAGATTGGCATCCCGCTCGCTCAGTTGGGCTTGCAGCCCCGCCTTGCTCTCCTGCCACTGCTGCTCGGTAAATTCGAGCATGGCCAGTGGGAAGAGGTCGATAAACTCCTCCACCGCATCGAGCAGGATCTGCGGCCCCGCCACCGGCGACTGGATATAGAAGATCAGGCCCGGATGGCGATTGAGGGGCAGGTTGCCGGCGCCCACCACATAACCGAGCTGCTGGCGGGTGCGCAGCTCGTGGAAGAAGGTGGAGGACATGATGTGGTTCGCCAGAGTGAAGCAGGCGAGATCTCGCGCTCGGGTGGTGCGGGATTGGTAGTAGACCAGGAGTGCCGAGTCTTCGTGATCGCAACCCTGCTCGCGAATAAGGGTGCCCCTGTCCTGAATGGAGATGAGCGGGCGGCGGGTCTCGCCGCTCGGCTTGCTGCTGGTGCCATTGATATCGCTCAGGTGACGCTCCATCAGGGCGGCCAGCTCCAGTGCTTCGGCGGCAGTCCAGTCGCCGTGCACCAGCGCTTCGACATGCACCTCGCCAAACAGCTGGGCCACGAAGGCGGGCATCTCGGAGAGTTCGACGGTGCGCAGGTGGCGCAGCAACTGCTCGAACGGTGGGTTGTTCGGTTGCAGCAAACTGGTGAGCTGGTTAAAGAGCTGGGAGATGGGGCGCGCCTTGGACTGGTTGTCCCAGTTGCGAATGAGCTGCTCCTTGATCTCGGCGAAGCGACCCGGATCCGGATACCCCAGTGTGCGGTTGCCGAGGATCATGTCGAGCAACAGCGGCTGCTTGTCGGCAAAGCCGCTCAGGTTGATGGTAAAGCCCCCCTGATGGGCATAGATCTGGTAGCCCAGCCCCGCCAGCTCCGCCGGATAGGTGAGGGCGTTGAGGTGGTCGGCCAACAGCTCCACGGCGAGGCGCGCCATGGCGATATTGCGCGGATTTTTGACCGCATGTTCGCTATCGATGGAGATGTAGAGATTGCCCTTGGGCACGCTGAACTGGTGCTCATGGAGATGCCAGAGGCGAAAACCGGGGCGATCGATAAGGCAGGCGGGCATGTCGGCGGCAAGCTCTGGCGTGCGCGGATCGAGTCGGTTGCTGATAAAGGGGTTGGGTATGGGCAGCGCCAGCGCCGAGTCCGGTTCGCTCTGCTGCCAGCGAATTTTCTCGGCCTCGGTAATGGTCGTCACGCTGTAGGGAGTCTGATACCAGCGGGCCAGCCGATCGGTCGCCACTTCCGGCGCAGTGATGGTGATACGCAAATTGTGCGGGGTGAGCTTGGCGAGGAAGCGGCGGATCAGCCCCTCGTCATATTCGCGCATCATGTAGTCGCCGTAGAGCAGATCCTCAGGTTTGTAGCTAAAGAGGTTGAGCACCAACCCCGACACCGTATCGAGGGGGCGACCGCGCTCCTGAAAGCGAAACGCCGATTCGAGCACGGTCCGTTTCTCGTCATAGCGCCAGCTCTGCAGCCCTTCGCGGCCAATCAGTTTCAGATAGCCAAACAGGGCGGCGAGGATGTCGTCCACATGCTCAAGGCCCAGAGGTGTGAGGCCGAAGTTGACGCCAAAATCCTTGAAGTTGGCGCCGCTGATGCCACCGCCCGCCGAGTGCTGATTGACCCAGCCTTTCGCCTTGAGCAGGGAGAGCAGGCTGCCATCCCCCTCATAACCAATCAGATGGCTCAGGAAGGTGAGGGGCTTTTTGTCGTAAAACTCGTCCACATTGGGCAGGGGGAAGCAGAGCGACAGCTTTCGGGTCTCCTTGACCGGATTGATGTGGATGCGCACGCCGAGATCATCGAGCCGATAGAGCGGCATGGTGAGGGTCGGGGTTCCCAAATTGCGATTCAAAATGGGAGCAAAGTAGCGACAGCACCACTGCAACTGGGTATCGATGGATTCTGGCGAGATCATCACCAGCGCCATGCGGTCCGCGCTGTAGTGGCTTTCGTAAAAACGAATAAGGTCGGAGCGCAGATCCCGTCCCGGCAGATCGGCCAGGGTATCGAGATTGCCCACCGAGAATTTGGAGAAGGGGTGAGCCGGGTTGACCGTCTCTTTATGCACCTGATAGCTGCGGCGCATATCATCTTGCAGCTTGAGGCGATACTCGGAGTCGACCGCGTTGCGCTCCTTGTCCACCCACTCCGGATCAAAGGTGGGGCAGATAAAGAACTGGGCGAAGCGATCCAGCCCTGCTTCGAAGAAGCCGTTGTCGATCTCGAAGAAGAAGTTGGTGAACTCGGTGCCGGTCCAGGCGTTGTTGCTGCCGCCATGACGGCTCATAAATTGCTGGTACTCACCAGGCTTGGGGTAAGTGGCGGTGCCGAGAAACAGCATGTGTTCGAGAAAGTGAGCCATCCCCTGCCGGTCGGCGGGATCGTCAAAATGGCCGGTATTGACCGCCAGCGAGGCGGCGGATTTGTCGGTGTCGGGATCACAAATCAACAAAACCCTGAGCCGGTTGGCCAGCTCCAGAAAATGGTATTGCCGATGGTCATTGGGACTGGCATATGGGCTCATTGGCGTGTGACTCACGTTGGATTTATTTGAATTTAAACATGATTATCGACCCCGCTATCCCGTCAGGCAAACCCTTTTCTGAGAGGTAGCGCAATTGTTTCCACACCCGTGGCGGGGTAAGATCCCCCGGCTATCAAAACAGGCCCGTTGGGCGAGGTTGTAATGAAGATCTATATCATGCGTCATGGCCAGGCTGGCATGAATGCGAAAACAGATGAACAGCGTCCATTGACCGAGCAGGGTGTTGAAGAGTCTATCCAGATGGCCCGCTGGCTGGCGCCTCAGCTGATTGGCCCGCTGGATCGGGTGATCCACAGCAACTATTTGCGGGCACGCCAGACCTGGCAAGCCATATGCAGTGAATTACCTGACGCAGCAGCCGTTGAAGAGAGTGGCGACATTACCCCTTACGGTGATCCCGCTTTCGTGGCCAGCTACCTCACCACTCTGGCTGAGCAGCACGACCAGATCCTGATGGTCAGCCATCTGCCGCTGGTGGGTTATCTGGTGCAAAGCCTCTGCCCGGCCGCAGGGGCACCCATGTTCGCCACCTCGGGCATCGCCTGTATCGAGTGGCACCATGGCAAAGGAGCCTTGCTCTGGCTCGAAGGGCCGCATACAATAGGCTAAAAGTTAATAAAAAGTTATAGATTGAATTTTTTGGGAAGAGATGGGCGAATTTTTCGGATTTTTATAGTTAGTTAACGGAATTATTTCGCAGAAGCTGCTGTCATACGGATACAACTGCAAGAGGTTGCAAACGATGAGAGTGTTCAAGAAGTACCTGCCACTGATGGTGGCAAAGCACGTCAAAACCTTCTTTAAAGGTCGGATTTACATCCATGGTCGGGGGCGGTTTGATTTCCAATTCGGTTTATTGCTGATGCCGAATCCGGCGGATATTCCCCACCGCCAGACAGTCACCGAGGTCAACGAGCTGATCTCCAGATTGCACATGGATGCTGCGTGATGCGCTTCTGAACCTGTTTCTGCGCTGATATGCCCGCATTTTGCGGGCATATTTGTTTCTGGCGGCTGGCGTTCACTGCTTGCCTGTTCAGGCTCACTCCTTTGTTTATCTCCCATCGCCCCCTATACTGGCCCGCTATTGTCTCTTCGGTCAGGATCGTCTCATGCCCCTTGCCTTTCTGTTTCCCTTTTCCTGCATTGCCATCTGGGCTGGCAATGGCATCGTCAGTAAACTGGCGGTCGGTGTGTTGTCCCCGGCAGCCTTGGCCTGGTCGCGTTGGGTGGTGGCGGCGTTGGTATTAAGCCCGTTTCTGGTTCGTCGGGTATGGCGTGTTCGCGCTCGTCTTCGTGCTGGCCTTTGGCAGATCGCCATGCTGGCGCTGCTGGGCATGGTGCTCAACCAGACCTTTGGTTACTATGCGGCGCAAACCCTGGGGGCCACCGAGATGGGGCTGATGATGGGCCTGACACCCCTTTTGACTGTGCTGCTGAGCATCTGGCTATTGCGTGAGCGGCCCACCTGGGGTGCCGTGCTGGGTGCGCTGCTCTCCATCTTTGGCTTGTCTATCTTGCTGGGGCAGGGGGATCCGACCCGGCTGTTTACCCAGGGTATTCATATCGGCTCGGTCTACATGCTGCTCTCGGCGGGCACTTATGCCCTCTATAGTGTGCTGCTCAAGAAGTGGGATCTGGGGCTCGACAACTGGTCGCTGCTCTACGGTCAGGTGCTCTGCAGCGTGGTGATCCTGACCCCTTTCTTTTTGCTGGTGGATGGTCAGCTGCCAGAGTGGCGGGCGCTCTGGCTGATCTTCTATGCGGGGATCCCCGCGTCGGCACTCTGTCCCTGGCTCTGGATGCAGGGGATCACCCTGCTCGGCGCCAACCGTACCGCCATCTTTATGAACCTGTTGCCGGTCATGACGGCGGGTCTGGCTATCACCCTGTTGGGTGAGCGGCTGACCAGCTATCACCTGATCGGCGGCGGTCTGACCCTGCTGGGTGTCTTGCTGGCACAACTCTTAGTGCGTCCGGTGGTGGTGGGTCGCCGCCGGGGGGCGTTGGCACCCTGTCCCGAAGAGTAAGCTTGCGCGAACGCGTAAGTGGGCCAATGGCCCGCTGGCCGCCAATGAAAAAGCGCCTGCAGCAATGCAGGCGCTTTTTTATGGTTACATCTTCCTAGCCGGTTACTGGGCAACCAGATAGAGCTCCTTACTGTAGACCACATCCTGCGGGTTAAGGTGGGGGTAACCTTTCACGAAAGGCTTGAGCAACCTGGATTTGACCAGGAAATAGATAGGTGCGATGGGGGCATCTGCATCAATCAGCGCCTCTGCCTGTTGATACAGGGCATTGCGTTCAGCGGGATCCAGCGAGTCGTGAGCCTTGGCCAGCAGGGCGTCGTACTCCTTGTTGAACCACTTGCCGCTGTTGGCACTGCTGCTGGAGGTCATGATGTCGAGGAAGGTGGAGGCATCGTTATAATCCCCGTTCCAGCCATAGCGGCTCACGCCGAAATCCCCCTCGTTGAGGTTGGAGACCATGGTCTTCCACTCCATGTTGTTGAGGGTGGCAGTGACCCCCAGGTTGTGTTTCCACATGGAGGAGACGGCCAGCGCAATCTTTTTGTGGCTCTCGTTGGTGTTGTAGAGAATGTCCACTGTGAGTGGCTTGTCCGGGCCATATCCCGCTTCGGCCAACAGGGCTTTGGCTTGCTTGATCCGCTCCTCTTTGCTCTGCAGCTGGCTGGCCGGTTTTTTCAATTCAAAACCGTCCACAATGGGGGGCGTGAAGCTATATGCGGCAATTTGTCCCTGCCCCAGGATCTTGTCGGTGATGGTCTCCCGGTCGATGGCGAGCGAAAGCGCCTTGCGTACCTTCGGGTCATCGAACGGTTTGCGGTTCACATTGAACACATAGTAATAGCTGGCCAGTGTGGGGACGCTGACCAGTTCTTCCGGGCTCTGACTCTTGATCTGCTTGTACTGCTCCAGCGGATAAATGGTGTAGTGCAGCTCACCGGTGCGATAGCGGTTGTAGGCGGCGGTTTCGGAGACGATCTCCAGATAGACCACCTTGTTCAGGACGGTGTGCTGGTTGTTCCAGTAGTGGGTATTGCGCTCGGCACTCAGTCGTTCGTTGGGGGTCCACTCCTTGAGTATAAAGGCGCCGTTGGAGACGATATTGCCCGGTTTGACCCAATCCTTGCCGAATTTTTCAATAGTGGCCTTGGGGGCCGGGAACGTGGTGTAGTGGGCCAGCGTCTTCAGGAAGAAGGGGACCGGATTTTTCAGGGTCACCTGCAGGGTGTGCTCATCGATCGCCTTGATCCCGAGCTCTGACGGGCTCTTCTTGCCCTGGATCACCTCGCCAGCATTGACCACGCCAGTCAGCTCGATAAACCAGGCGTAGTTGGAGGCGGTTTTGGGGTCGGCAGCCCGTTGCCAGCCGTAGACATAATCGGCGGCGGTGACAGGTTCACCGTTTGACCACTTGGCCTCGGGCCTCAGCTTGAAGGTGTAGACGGTACCGGTTTTATCGACGTCGTAGCTGATAGCGCCTGCTGGCTTGATCTTGCCGCTACTATCCAGTTCATAGAGCCCTTCAAACAGATCATTAACGATGGCACTACCAGCGGTCTCTTCCACCAGCTGGGGATCGATAGTGGTGGGCTCGGTGCCGATATTGGTCACGTAGATTTGTTGGGCATCCGGCAGCAGCTTGGTACCGGCAGGCACCTGGGCAGCCCAGGCGGGAAGGGCGAAAAGTCCGGCTACCATGCCGGCAATGAGAGTCTTGTTCATTGATAATCCTTGAGTTTTATTTGCTTCCAAAGCGAAATCAGTGTGCTGGATTGGCGATCGGATCTCAAGAGGTACTGGCTGAGTAATAAACAGGTCCATCAGACTCCATTTTTTATGGCTCGAGGCCAGTCAGATCATGGCTTGCTGCAGGTTATTGCCACGAATTAAGGGGCCGAAAGTTATCGAATGAAACCGCATAAAGGGCACCAGTTACCATAAAATCAGGTGAGATAGCCTAATTATTAGGCCGCTTAATTCGCTGCAAAAACAAAAAACAGACGTTACATTAGGTTACAAATCAAGGCTGCCGGTGATCGGCATTTTTTTTGCCGATGCCTGCAAACGTTTTCAACGCCAACGGATGCGATCTAAAGGAACAAAAATGCGAAACATGATCACCATGGGTGAGTTCATCGTCAAAAAGCAGGCGGATTATCCTACCGCGACCGGCGAGCTGACCTCGTTGCTCAGCTCGATCCGCCTTGCTGCCAAGGTGGTGAACCGGGAGATCAACAAGGCGGGACTGGCGGATATCATCGGTTCCATGGGCGCTGAAAACGTACAGGGCGAGGTGCAGCAGAAGCTGGATGTCTACGCCAACGAACGCTTCAAGGCGGCGCTGGAAGCGCGCGGCGAGGTGTGCGGCATGGCCTCGGAAGAGGAAGAGGACTTCGTCGCCTTTGACTCGCCGCTCTCCAAAAACTCCAAGTATGTGGTGCTGATCGACCCGCTCGATGGCTCCTCCAATATCGACGTCAACGTCTCGGTAGGGACCATCTTCTCCATCTACCGCCGTTTGAGCCCGCAGGGTTCGCCGGTGACCCTGGAGGACTTCCTGCAACCGGGCAACCGTCAGGTCGCCGCAGGTTATGTGGTCTACGGCTCCTCCACCATGCTGGTCTACACCACCGGTTTTGGCGTCAACGGCTTTACCTACGACCCCTCCATCGGCTGCTTCTGCCTCTCCCACGAGAACATCCGCATTCCGGAAGAGGGCAAAATCTACTCCATCAACGAGGGTAACTACATCAAGTTCCCGGACGGGGTGAAGAAGTACCTCAAATATTGCCAGGAGCGCGACGAGGCGACCCACCGACCCTACACCTCCCGCTATATCGGCTCCCTGGTCTCCGATTTCCATCGCAACCTGCTCAAGGGCGGCATCTACATCTATCCGTCCGGCACCAACTCGCCGAACGGCAAGCTGCGCCTGCTCTATGAGTGCAACCCGATGGCGTTTCTGGTGGAGCAGGCAGGCGGCAAAGCCTCCGATGGCTTTGGCCGCATCATGGATATCCAGCCCACCGCGCTGCACCAGCGTACCCCCTACTTCGTGGGCTCGACCAAGATGGTGGAGCGTGCCGAGGCCTTTATGCGTGAATTCTCCGCCCATGAGGATCCAGCCAACCAGGGCTGATCGTCAGAGGTGTAGGTTGGTGCTGAGCGCAGCGAAGCCCAACATTTACCGGCGCGATGCCCTCTCCCCCTGGGATAGGGCAGGGTGAGGGGAATGGTCTTCAGTGCCCCCCTCATCCCCGACCCTTCTCCCACAAGGGGAGAAGGGAGACGCTAGTCACCAGCCAACATAAACAAAACGGGAGCCGATTTGGCTCCCGTTTTAGTTGGCATTCTCTCTCTGGCTCGCCGCTAGCACGGCAAACACTCACAGGCTGTTGTTGGCCAGATCAGCCAGCAAACCATCCACCAGTTTCAGGCGCATCGCACGATCCTGGGTCGGCACCTGGAAGCGTAGCCGGGTTGGCCCGTCCATCTTGTAGACCCGGGGCTGGCTGGAGAGCAGCTTGACCAGATAGGCCGGATTGACCTTGGTTTCTTGCGTGAAGTCGAGATAGCCACCGCGCTCGCTCATCTCCACCCGGCGAATGCCAAGGGCGGTGGCACGCTGACGGAAGGCAGCCAGCTCCAGCAGGGTTTTGGTCGCCTCCGGCAAGAGGCCGAAGCGGTCGATCAGCTCCACTTTCAGCTCTCGCAGCTCCTGCTCGTCTGCCGCGCTGGCGATCCGCTTGTACATGGAGAGGCGCATATTGACGTCCGGAATATAGTCATCCGGCAGCAGTGCAGGCAGGCGCAGCTCCACCTCGGTGTGCTGGCTCATCAGCTGCTCCAGCGACGGCTCCTTGCCATTTTTCAGCGCCTCGACCGCCTGCTCCAGCATCTCCATATAGAGGGTGAAGCCGACCGATTCGATCTGGCCGCTCTGATCGTCGCCGAGTAGTTCGCCCGCGCCACGGATCTCCAGATCGTGGGTCGCCAGCGCAAAGCCGGCGCCGAGATCTTCGAGGGAGGCGATCGCCTCCAGCCGCTTGGCCGCATCCTTGGTCATCAGCTTGGGATGGGGGGTGAGCAGGTAGGCATAGGCCTGATGGTGGGAGCGGCCAACCCGGCCCCGCAGCTGGTGCAGCTGGGCCAGACCGAGATGATCCGCCCGATCCATGATGATGGTGTTGGCGCTCGGAACGTCGATACCGGTCTCGATAATGGTGGTGCAGACCAGCAGGTTGAAGCGCTGATGGTAGAAGTCGGACATTATCCGCTCAAGGTCACGTTCGCGCATCTGGCCGTGGGCGATGCCGATGCGCGCCTCCGGCACCAGCTCCGCCAGATCGGCGGCGCACTTCTCGATGCTCTCGACATCGTTGTGCAGGTAGTAAACCTGACCACCACGCTTGAGTTCCCGCAGTACCGCCTCGCGCACCACCGCCGGTTCGTGCTGGCGCACGAAGGTCTTGATGGCGAGTCGCTTGGCGGGTGGAGTCGCGATGATGGAGAGATCCCGCATGCCCGACATCGCCATGTTGAGGGTGCGCGGAATGGGGGTGGCGGTGAGGGTGAGGATATCCACATCGGCCCGCAGCGCCTTGATCTTCTCCTTCTGGCGCACCCCGAATCTGTGCTCCTCATCGACGATGAGCAGACCCAGATCCTTGAAGGTGAGCTCGGAGCCGAGCAGCTTGTGGGTGCCGATGATGATATCCACCTTGCCCTCGGCCAGCTCCTGCATGACGCTGTTTTGCTCCTTGGCGGAGCGGAAGCGGCTCAGTACCTCGACCCGCACCGGCCAGTTGGCGAAGCGGTCGCGGAAGTTGTCGTAGTGCTGTTGCGCCAGCAGGGTGGTGGGCACCAGCACGGCAACCTGCTTGCCGCCGTGGACGGCCACAAACGCCGCCCGCATCGCCACTTCGGTCTTGCCGAAACCCACATCGCCGCATACCAGCCGATCCATGCTCTTGGCCTGACACATGTCACCCAGCACCGCGTTGATGGCGTTGAGCTGATCGTCGGTCTCCTCGAACGGGAAGCCGGCGGCAAACTGGCGGTAGGCCTCTTTGTCGTGCTTGAAGGCAAAACCGGCGCGGGCGGCGCGATGAGCGTAGACATCCAGCAGCTCTGCTGCCACGTCGCGCACCTTCTCCGCCGCCTTGCGCCGCGCCTTGCTCCAGGCTTCGCCGCCAAGTTTGTGGCTGGGCGGGTTGTCAGAGCCGGTGTAGCGGCTGATAAGGTGCAAACTGGTGACCGGCACGAATAGCTTGTCGCCGCCGGCATATTCGAGGGTCAAAAACTCGGTGGGCAGGCCACCGGCATCGATGGTCTCCAGCCCCAGATAGCGGCCGACCCCGTGATCCAGATGGACCACTGGCTGACCCTGGGTCAGCTCGCCCAGGTTTCTGATCACCGCATCGGAGCTCAGGTTCTTGCTCTTTTCCCGCGCCCGCTTGCTGCGCACCTTGCCGCCCAGCAGTTCGGTCTCGGTGATCAGCGCCAGTGGATCCTGACCGACCTCCTGCCACAGGAAGCCACGTTCAAGCGGTGCAACCAAGAGGCCGTGGCGATCCGGGCTCGCCATAAAGGCGTCGAGGGAGGGGAACTCCTTGGGTTGCAATGCGATACGCGCCAGCAGATCGCCGAGCACTTCCCGCCGCCCTTCCGACTCCACCGCAAACAGGGTGCGCCCGGCAAAGCCTTGCAGGAACTGGTTAAGCGCCAGCAGGGGTTGCTCCTTGCTGTGATCGAGTTGCAGATCGGGCAGCGCCAAGATGGGCAGATCGTGCTGACCGGCATCACCGGCGGTGGCGGCCTCTTGCAGCCGCACCGCGCCATATTGGCCAAGGGCGGCAAAAAGCTGCTCTACCGGCAGATAGAGCTGGGCCGGTGGCAGCAGGGGGCGGGTGTTGTCCCAGCGTCTGTCTTCATAACGTTGGCCGATGTCATTCCAGAAGCGTTGAGCCGCGGGGTAGATATCCCCTACGGTGAGCAGCAGGGTATCTTCCGGCAGATAGTCAAACAGGCTGGCGGTCTGGTTGAAGAAGAGCGGCAGATAATATTCGATGCCGGCGGGCCAGCGCCCCTTGCTTACCTCTTGATAGACGGAGCCCTCGGCCCGCGACAGTTCGAACTGTTCGCGGAACTGGCCGCGAAACAGCTCGATAGCCGCCTCGTCGGTGGGGAACTCCCGGGCAGGCAGCAGGCTGACCGTCTTGACCGGCTCGCTGGAGCGCTGGGTCTCGGGATCGAACGGGCGAATGGAGTCCACCTCGTCATCGAAGAAGTCGATGCGATAGGGGCTGTTGCTGCCCATCGGGAAGAGATCGAGCAGGGAGCCGCGGGCGGCAAATTCGCCATGCTCCAGCACCTGATCCACCGCCACGTAACCCGCTTCCGCCAAACGCCCTCTAAGTTGTTGCAGATTGAGGCGCTGACCGGCCTTCACCATCAGGCTGTATTTGTCGAGATAGACCCGGGGGGCACAGCGCAACATCAGGGTGGAGATGGGGACAATCAGCACCCCCTTGCTCATCTGCGGCAACTTGTAGAGGCTCTCGAGCCTTTGGGAGATGATGTCCTGATGGGGAGAGAAGGTGTCGTAGGGCAGGGTCTCCCAATCGGGGAACAGCAATACCGGCGCGGACTGATCGGCTAGCTGCTTGTCTGCCAGCAAATAGTGAAGCTCCTGCTCCAGGCGCAGGGCGCTCGGGGTATCGGCGGTGATAAGCAGTACCGGCCCCTTGGCTTCATTGGTGAGACGGGCTGCAATCAGCGAGAGGCTGCTGCCGACCAGCTGGCCGAGCGTGATCTTTTGGCCCGCTTTGGCGGGCAAGGCGGGGAGTGTCATTGGCATGGTTCGATTCTTTTAACGTTGACGTTATCTATCGCTGACGTTCGCTCTGGTTAGCGCTGACATTCTTGGGCGCGCAGTTTGAGCTGTTTCGATTGCACGTGGAGGCTGGCACGAACCAGCAGTTCACGGTCATCTTCGCGGATCCGCACATAGTCGAGCTGCACATGGGTGCCATGTTCACCGCCGTCGAGCTGTTTGACCTGGCCATAGCAGTAGATGGCGGCCGCCTCTTCCCGCAGGAAGATCTTGAGGCGCACGATCTGGTGCAGGTGCGGCGCATCCCCGTGACCATGATAGGGATGCAGATAGGTGAGCTGGCCGGCCCCGAAACGCAGGGTGTGGAAGCGCTGCTCCGGATGGTCCTGCACGGAGAGCACATAGCCCATGATCATGTCGATCTTGCGGGACTGCTGATTGACGATCTCGATCAGATCGTGCATCGACTCGTTCTGGTTGCGCAGCAGGCGAGTGGTCACCAGATCGATGGAGGTAATGGCCGAGGAGATCCGAAAGGGCTCCGGCAGCTCAGCGTCCAGCTCCTCCAGCGAGGGGAGGTGGAAGTCGGCCGGCATGGGGATCACATTGACCGGCGTGGCATGAGTGACGCTGAAGAACTGTTCCTGCATGGAGGCTATCCCTTGTTGTCATGGACGGTTTCCCTTTATTATCCGGTATCTTATTTTGTTGGCAACGTACATATCCTTGAAGACCGGACTTTTTCAGCCCCTTTCGCTGGCCATCGGCCTACGTTATGCAGGCTCGAAGCGCAGCAATCGCTTCGTCTCATTTATCTCCCTGTTCTCTACCTTTGGCATCGCCATCGGGGTCGCTGCCCTGATGGTGGTCATTTCGGTGATGAACGGTTTCGAAGGGCAGCTCAAAGGGCGCATCCTTGGGGTGATCCCCCATGTGGTGGTGACCAATCAGGCTGGCCGCATTGATGCAGACCCGCAAGGCTTGCCGGATCTGGCTAAATTACCCCATGTGGTTGCCTCTGCCCCCATGCTCGACAGCGAAGGGATGCTGCAAAGCCCAGGCCAGCTGACCGGGGTGAGCGTGCAGGGGATCGACCCTGCAAAGTGGCCCAAGGATGATATCCTGCACTCCCAGATGCTGGGGGGACGGCTCGATACCTTGCAGGCTGGTCACTACCGCATCGTGCTGGGGCAGGGGGTGGCACGCCGCCTCAATGTCTCCATCGGCGATCAGGTTCGGCTGATCCTGACCGAAGGAACTCGCTTCACCCCGTTTGGCCGGGTACCGGCCCAGCGCCTCTTTACTGTCTCCGGCATCTTCGGGGTCGGCGCCGATGTGGATAACCAGATTGCGTTGATCGCGCTGGGGGATGCCCAGCGGCTGCTGCGCCTGCCGACAGAAACCGTTGGTGGCATTCGCCTCTGGCTCGATGATCCGTTTGCGGCCGACGAGGTGATCAAGACACCGTTGCCGGATGGCTTGATATGGCAGGATTGGCGCCGCGAGCGGGGCGAGCTGTTCCAGGCGGTTGCCATGGAAAAACGGATGATGGGGCTGATGCTGGTGCTGATCATCGCCGTCGCTACCTTCAACATCCTCTCCGCGCTGGTGATGGTGGTGACGGACAAGGAGGGCGAAGTGGCCATCCTGCGCACCATGGGCATGAGTGAGTCGGGGATCGTCAAAATCTTCATGGTGCTCGGCGCCTCCAGCGGGGTGATTGGCGCCCTGTTTGGCGGACTGGCGGGCCTGGCGCTCTCCTTGGGTCTCAACCCTCTGCTCAATGCGGTGGGGCTCAACCTCTATATGGCGGCGGGCGGCAGTGGCTTGCCGGTGATTGTCGAGCCGGCTCAGGTCATCACCATCTTGCTGGGCGCCGTGCTGCTGAGCTTCAGTGCCACCCTCTATCCGGCGGCCCGCGCTGCGCGGGTGAAACCGGCCGAGGCGCTGCGTTATGAGTAATACCGTGAATAATGCATCTTCTGTTGTGACTGGTGCCCCCGTAGTTACGGGTACCAGCGTTGTTACCGAGGCAAGTGGAGCCCCTGTTATGAATGAAGCCGTATCCCGTGAACCTCTGCTGCGCTGCCAGGCGCTCAATCATGTCTATAAAGAGGGGGAGCTGGAGACTCAGGTGCTTAAGGGGATCGATCTCTGCGTCGCGCCCGGTGAAATGCTGGCAGTGGTGGGGAGTTCGGGCTCCGGCAAGACCACTCTGCTGCATCTGATGGGGGCCCTTGATAACCCCTCCAGCGGCGCCGTACTGTTCAATGGGGAGGATATTCACCATTGGGATAGCCGCACCCAAGCCCGTTTTCGCAACCGCGAGCTGGGCTTTGTCTACCAGTTCCACCACCTGCTCTCCGAGTTCAGTGCGCTGGAAAATGCGGCCATGCCGCTGCTGATCGCCGGTGAGTCGGTGGCGGTTGCCACCGAAAAGGCAACCAAGATGCTGGGGCGGGTAGGGCTCTCCCATCGTCTCAACCACAGACCGTCCGAGCTCTCCGGTGGCGAACGTCAGCGGGTGGCGATCGCCCGGGCGTTGGTCAACGAACCGAGCCTGGTGCTGGCGGATGAACCCACCGGCAATCTGGATCACGCCAGTGCCACTGCGGTGTACGAACTGTTGTGTGAACTGAATCGTGAGCTGGGCACCGCCTTTGTGGTGGTGACCCACGACTTGAGCCTGGCGGCCAAGCTCCATCGCCGGGTGACCCTGGTGAGCGGCGTGATGGCGGAGGTTGCCTGATGTTCAAACCGCTGCCCCTCTTTTTGGGCCTGCGTTACAGCCGCTCCCGCCGTCGCAACGGGTTTATCGCCTTTATCTCTGCCTCTTCCCTGATCGGTATCGCCCTCGGGGTGATGGCGCTGATTTTGGGCCTCTCCGCCATGAACGGTTTCGAGCGTGAGCTCAAAGTTCGGGTGCTCTCGGTCGTGCCGCAAGGTGAGCTGGACGCCGTCGAGCGGCCGCTGCCGGACTGGCCCCGTCTGCGTGACTACCTGCTGGCCCAGCCGGGTGTCGAGGCGGCCGCGCCGGTCATTCGCCTCAATGGCCTGCTGGAGCACGGCTCTGCCCTCAAGGGGGTGCAACTGCGCGCCGTGCTGCCCGATCTGGAAGCCAATCTGTCGGATGCCGGTAAATACATGACGGGCCGCGGCCTGCGTGAGCTGCAACCGGGCGAGCACGGGGTGATCCTCGGCAAGACCATCGCCGACAAGCTGGGGGTCAAGGTGGGGGACGCGGTCGCCCTGCTGCTGCCGCAAGGGGGCGATCAGGCCGGGATCAAGAATCCCCGGCGCGAAGCCCTGACCGTGGTAGGACTGCTGGAAATTGGTGGTCAGCTCGACGGTCTGCTCGGCTTTATGCATCTGGCCGATGCCCAGACCATCACCGGTATGGGCAGCGATGTAGAGGGCTTCAGCCTGCGGGTGAGCGATGTGCTCAAGGCGCAATCCATCACGGTAGCCGCCGCGCAGCAATTCCCCCATCACGTCTATATCCGCAGCTGGATGAACAGCCAGGGCTACCTCTATCAGGACATCCAGATGGTGCGTACCGTCATGTATGTGGTGATGCTGATGGTGGTGGCCGTCGCCTGTTTCAACATCGTCTCCACCCTGGTGATGGCGGTGAATGAGAAGCGCAGCGAGATTGCCATCCTGAAAACCATGGGGGCGAGCCCCGGCCAGATCCGGCTCACCTTCGTCATTCAGGGGATGGTCAACGGCGTGGCCGGTGCGTTGCTTGGCGCGCTGCTGGGTGGGCTGCTCTCCAGCAAGCTGACCCAGATCCTGGGGTTTATCGAAGGGGTGATTGGCCACCGCTTCCTCAATCCGGATATCTACTTCATCGACTTCTTGCCGACCGAGTTGCATATGCAGGATCTGCTCATCGTGACAGGCGCCGCCATTCTGATGAGTCTGGTGGCGACCCTCTATCCCGCTTGGCGGGCGAGCGGTCTGGTGCCCTCCCGCGAGCTGGGTCACTGATGCGATGCATTTGATCCGTCGATAAAGAACGAAGGGCCCGCCGGTGTTAAACCGGCGGGCTCTTCTGTTTTTTTGTCTGTGTGAGCGGACTTAGTGGGCGTTCAACTCATCGAGCGGCAGGGAGAAGCTGGCCACAAAGGTATCGATAAAGTAGCGCATCTCATCGCTCATCCGGGCTGTCAGCATGGCCTCGAGGCGCTTGCGAGCCGGTTCGAACTCCCGGTTGCCGGCGTTGATCTCCTCCAGACACTTGGTATAGGCACAGAGGGTGTCGGCATCTTTCACCAGCCTTGCCAGCTCCTCATCCTGTGCTCCCGAGTCGAGCAGGGGGCGAAAGTCATCGACCAGTTCTGGCGGCAGCATGGCGAGCAGGCGCTGTTCGGCGGCCAGTTCTATCTTCTTGTACTCGCGGGCAATTTCGGGGTTGAAGTATTTGACCGGGGTGGGCAGATCGCCGGTCAGCACCTCACTGCTGTCGTGGTAGAGGGCCATCACGGCGGCGCGATCGGCATTCACGTTGCCGCCAAACAGCCGGTTTTTGATGATGCCGAGGGCATGGGCCACCATGGCGACTTGCAGGCTGTGCTCGGCGATGTTTTCCGGCTGGATGTTGCGCATCAGGGGCCAGCGATAGATGAGTTTCATGCGGGCGAGATTGGCGAAAAAGTGGCTGGGTAACATGATGGCCTCAACGAAAGAGAATAGAAAAGGGCAGACCCTAGTCTGCCCTTTTTTTCGTTGCAGGGCAGCGTCTGCCCGCGCATTTCCCGCAGTTAGCGGATATAGCGACCCGATTCAGCCTCCTGGTTGGTCACAATCATCTGGCCAATGGGCGCCAGGCTGATCAGTGCCAGCTTGAGGTGCTGGATACCGAACGGGATACCGATAATGGTCACGAAGCAGGCCAGCGCGGAAGCGATGTGGCCGATGGCCAGCCAGATACCGATCAGCACGAACCAGAGAATGTTGCCAATCAGCCCCAGGGTGCCGGTGCCGATATCGCTCTGGCCAGTCATGGTCTTGCGATTGACCGCCTGCTTGCCAAAAGGGAAGAAGGTAAAGGTGCCGATCACGAAGCAGGCGCGTCCCCAGGGGATGCCGACCAGCGAGATAAAGCAGATAAGACCGGCCAGCCACCAGGCCAGGCCCATAAAGATACCTCCCAGTACAAACCAGAGCAGATTGAACAAGAAGCGGAAAAAGGCCATGTGAGTGACTCCAGATACATCAATTTGGCTGCCACCATAACGAGGGAGGGCAGGGGACGCAATGGTTGATTGGGTCAATCGCCATTTGGCTGGACAAATTAAGTCGCCGCCCGCGACAGCGGCCCGTTTTGCGGCGAAAAATGGGTAATAAATCGGCATTCGGCTGAAAAAAGGTGAACAAACGCAAAATTATCGTCACCGGATGGTTGAAGTCGGGTGCCTCTCTCCCCATATAAAGGGCAGTTTTGCACGAATTGTGCTTGCACGCCGCTCAATGTGGGGGATGTGTGGCTCGACTCGACCAAAGTGCGCCGCTATAATGCCGCGTCATATTTTCTCATCACAAAGACATATCGTTGTCTTTATAAACAGGAAGACTCCGGGCTTTGCCCAGGGGCAATAAGGGTCAGCACACAGTGCTGAGTTGAACGAGGTAGAAGAATGCAAGTTTCTGTAGAGACAACCCAGGGTCTGGAACGCCGTCTTACCATCACTGTACCGGCCGCTACCGTAGACGCCGCTGTGCGTAAAGAATTGAATGGCCTGGCCAAAACTCGTCGCATCGACGGTTTCCGTCCTGGCAAGGCTCCGGTTGCCATCATCAAGAAGATGTTCGGCGCCATGGCTCACGCCCGCGTTGCTGATGAAATGATGCAGAGCAACTTCATCAAAGCCATCATCGACAACAAACTGAGCCCGGCCGGCGCCCCGACCATGGATCCGAAAGAGATCCAGGAAGGTCAGGATTTCGAATTCACCGCCACTTTCGAAGTGTACCCGGAGTTCGAAGTTGCAGGTCTTGAGACCATCAAGGTCGAGAAGCCGGTTGCGACAGTTAAGGATGAAGATCTGGCCAACATGATCGACACCCTGCGCAAGCAGCACGCTACCTGGGCTGATGCCGATGTTGCCGCTGCCAATGGCATGCGTGTGACCATGGACTTCGTCGGTTCCATCGACGGTGAAGAGTTCGACGGCGGCAAAGCTGAAGGCTTCAACCTGGTGCTGGGCGCTGGCCGCATGATCCCGGGCTTCGAAGACGCCATCATGGGCAAGAAAGCAGGCGACGAGTTCACCATCGAAGTGACCTTCCCGGCTGACTACCACGCTGAAAACCTGAAAGGCAAAGAAGCCAAGTTCGCTTCCAAGCTGATCAAGGTTGAAGAGCAGATCCTGCCTGAGCTGACCGAAGAGTTCGTGAAGCGTTTCGGTATCGAAAGCGGTTCTGTTGAAGAGCTGAAAGCCGAAGTGCGCAAGAACATGGAGCGCGAACTGGCTCAAGCCCTGAAAAACAGCGTGAAAGAGCAGGTTCTGAACGGTCTGGTTGAAGCCAACCTGATCGACCTGCCGAAAGCCGCTGTTGCTCAAGAGATCGACACCCTGCGTCAGCAAGCTCTGCAGCGCTTCGGTGGTTTCCAGGGCGGCAACGCTCCCGAGCTGCCGGCTGAACTGTTCCAGGCTCAAGCTGAGCGTCGTGTACGCGTAGGCCTGCTGCTGGGTGATGTGATCCGCACCAACGAGATCAAGGCTGACGATGCCCGCGTAACCAGCATCATCGAGTCCATGGCGACTGCCTACGAAGATCCGAAGGAAGTGATTGAGTACTACCAGAAGAACGAACAGATGCTGAACGGCGTTCGTAACCTGGCAGTAGAAGATCAAGCCATCGACCTGATCCTGTCCAAAGCGCAAGTGACCGAAAAAGAAGTGGCCTTTGACGAAGTGATCAACAAGTCTGGCGCCGCTGCCTAAGAACATTTGACTTAAGGTCAAGACTGTTAAGTATAATGGCTCGTGTGATCTCCACTCGGGCCATTTTATTTTAGGGACAATGCCTTATGTACAAGAACTATAACGATATGACCGATTCTCCCAGCAATGCGCTGGTCCCCATCGTGGTCGAACAGACTGCCAAGGGTGAACGTTCCTACGATATTTACTCCCGTCTGCTGAAAGAGCGGGTGATCTTCCTGACTGGTCAGGTTGAAGATCACATGGCCAATCTGGTGGTGGCCCAGCTGCTGTTCCTCGAGTCCGAGAATCCGGACAAGGACATCTATATCTACATCAACTCGCCGGGTGGTTCGGTGACTGCGGGCATGTCCATCTATGACACCATGCAGTTCATCAAGCCGGATGTCAGCACCGTCTGCATGGGGCAGGCCTGCTCCATGGGGGCCTTCCTGCTGGCTGGCGGCGCCAAGGGCAAGCGTTTCTGCCTGCCTAACGCCCGCGTGATGATCCACCAGCCGCTGGGTGGCTTCCAGGGTCAGGCATCTGATATCCAGATCCACGCCCAGGAGATCCTGAAGATCAAAAATACCCTGAACGAGCGCCTGGCGTTCCACACCGGTCAGGACATGGCTACCATCGAGCGTGACACCGATCGTGACAACTTCATGTCCGCCGAGCAGGCCGTGGCCTATGGTCTGGTTGACGGTGTCCTGAGCCAGCGTGGCTGAGCAGGGTGTCCCGGTCTGTTGTAAACTCAACAGGCCGATCCATCCTCTATTGATAAAACGAGGTTGCTGAATGACAGAAAAACGCAAGGGTGAGGGTGATAAGCTGCTCTACTGCTCTTTTTGCGGCAAAAGCCAGCATGAAGTGCGCAAGCTGATCGCTGGCCCTTCCGTCTACGTATGTGATGAGTGCGTCGAGCTGTGCAACGACATCATCCGCGAAGAGATCCGCGAGATCTCGCCCAAGCGCGATGGTAACGAGCTGCCGACCCCTCATCAGATCCGCGCTCATCTCGATGACTATGTGATCGGGCAGGAGTATGCCAAGAAGGTGTTGGCCGTTGCCGTCTACAACCACTACAAGCGTCTGCGCAACAGCGGCGAAAACAGTGGTGTGGAACTGGGCAAGTCCAACATTCTGCTGATTGGCCCGACCGGTAGTGGCAAGACCCTGCTGGCCGAGACCCTGGCTCGCCTGCTTGATGTGCCGTTTACCATGGCCGATGCGACTACCTTGACCGAAGCCGGTTATGTGGGCGAGGACGTGGAGAACATCATCCAGAAGCTGCTGCAAAAGTGCGATTACGACGTAGAGAAGGCCCAGCGTGGCATCGTCTATATCGACGAGATCGACAAGATCTCCCGCAAGTCGGACAACCCCTCCATCACCCGCGATGTCTCCGGGGAAGGGGTACAACAGGCACTGCTCAAGCTGATCGAAGGGACCATCGCTTCCGTGCCGCCGCAAGGTGGTCGCAAGCATCCGCAGCAGGAGTTCTTGCAGGTTGATACCTCCAAGATCCTCTTCATCTGCGGCGGTGCCTTTGCCGGTCTGGACAAGGTGATCGAGCAGCGTTCCGTGAAGGGAACCGGTATCGGTTTTGGCGCCGAGGTGAAATCCAAGGATGCCAAGGCCACCCTGAGCGAGACCTTCGCCAAGGTGGAGCCGGAAGATCTGATCAAGTACGGTCTGATCCCCGAGTTCATCGGCCGTCTGCCGGTGGTCGCGACCCTGACCGAACTGGACGAGTCTGCGCTTATCCAGATCCTGAAAGAGCCGAAAAACGCGCTGACCAAACAGTACGCTGCGTTGTTCGATCTGGAAGGGGTCGAGCTGGAGTTCCGTGACGACGCACTCAACGCCATTGCCCGCAAGGCGATGGAGCGTAAAACCGGTGCTCGTGGTCTGCGTTCCATCGTGGAAGCCGTGCTGCTGGATACCATGTATGACCTGCCTTCTCTGGAAGGGGTCAGCAAGGTGGTGATCGACGAGACCGTGATCAAAGGGGACTCTGCGCCCTTGATGATCTACGAAAATCCCGAGACCCAGGCTGCCGCATCAGAGTAAATGTCTGATTTTTAATCAAATGGAAGGGGCTTTTTGCCCCTTCCATGCTTTTTACGGTTTCGGCGATTGAATCTCATCTCAGCGCCCCCATATACTCAGCCAAGCGCTTTACCAACGGTATAACAAGCCGAGAGGACATATATGAACCTAGAGCGTTCAGAACGCATCGAGATTCCCGTCCTGCCTCTTCGTGACGTGGTGGTATATCCCCACATGGTCATTCCACTCTTTGTGGGGCGGGAAAAATCCATTCGCTGTCTGGAAGCGGCCATGGAGCAGGACAAGAAAGTTCTGCTGGTGGCCCAGAAGGATGCGTCAACCGATGAGCCGACCGTGGAGGAGATCTTCACCGTCGGGACAGTGGCCAATATTCTGCAGATGCTCAAGCTGCCGGACGGCACCGTCAAGGTGCTGGTAGAGGGGGGGCAGCGTGCCCGCCTGGAGCGGATGATCGACGACAAGGATTTCTTTGTCTGCGAGGCCCAGTACATCCCCTCTCAAGCCATTGAGGAGAAGGATCAGGAAGTACTGGTTCGCTCCGCCATCGGCCAGTTTGAAGGCTATATCAAGCTCAACAAGAAGATCCCGCCCGAGGTACTGACCTCGATCTCGGCGATCGACGATGCTGCGCGTCTGGCCGACACCATGGCGGCCCACATGCCGCTCAAGCTGGAAGACAAGCAGAAGGTGCTGGAGATTGTCTCTGTCTCCGAGCGCATCGAATTCCTGATGGCGATGATGGAGTCGGAGATTGATCTGCTGCAGGTCGAGAAGCGCATCCGAACTCGCGTCAAGAAGCAGATGGAGAAGAGCCAGCGCGAGTATTACCTCAACGAACAGATGAAGGCCATCCAGAAAGAGCTGGGTGAGCTGGAAGATAGCCCGGATGAGTTCGAAGCCCTCAATCGCAAGATTGAAGAGGCGGGCATGCCGGAAGATGCCCGTGAAAAGGCCCAGGCCGAGCTTGCCAAGCTGAAGATGATGTCTCCCATGTCCGCCGAGGCTACCGTGGTGCGCAGCTATGTGGACTGGATGGTACAGGTGCCGTGGAAGGCGCGCTCCAAGGTCAAGAAAGACCTGGGCAAGGCGCAAGAGGTGCTGGATGCCGATCACTATGGCCTTGAGAAGGTCAAGGATCGCATCCTCGAATATCTGGCGGTACAGGCACGGGTGAACAAGCTCAAGGGCCCCATCCTCTGTCTGGTTGGGCCTCCCGGTGTGGGCAAGACCTCGCTGGGCCAATCCATCGCCAAGGCGACCGGCCGCAAATATGTGCGGATGGCCTTGGGTGGGGTGCGTGACGAAGCGGAGATCCGCGGTCACCGTCGTACCTACATCGGTTCCATGCCAGGCAAGCTGATCCAGAAGATGGCGAAAGTCGGCGTGAAGAACCCGCTGTTCCTGCTCGACGAGATCGACAAGATGAGCTCGGACATGCGCGGCGATCCCGCATCCGCCTTGCTGGAAGTGCTGGACCCGGAACAGAACAACAGCTTCAACGATCACTATCTGGAAGTGGATTATGACCTGTCGGACGTGATGTTCGTGGCCACCTCCAACTCCATGAACATCCCGGGCCCCTTGCTGGACCGGATGGAAGTGATCCGTCTCTCCGGTTACACCGAAGATGAGAAGCTCAACATTGCCAAGCAGCATCTGGTTGCCAAGCAGATCCAGCGCAACGGCCTGAAAGAGTCCGAGATCAGCATCGAAGATTCTGCCCTGGTCGGAGTGATCCGCTACTATACCCGCGAGGCGGGGGTGCGGAGTCTGGAGCGCGAGATCTCCAAGATTTGTCGCAAGGCGGTCAAGCGCATTCTGCTGGACAAGAGCATCAAACATGTTCAGGTCAATCAGGCCAACCTCAAGGAGTTCCTCGGGGTGCAGCGTTTCGATTACGGCAAGGCCACCGACCAGAATCAAGTGGGTCAGGTGTGTGGTTTGGCGTGGACCGAAGTGGGGGGCGATCTGCTCACCATCGAGACCACCAACATGCCGGGCAAGGGCAAGCTCACTTACACCGGTTCTCTCGGTGATGTGATGCAGGAGTCCATCCAGGCGGCCATGACGGTCGTACGAGCCCGTGCCGAGAAGCTGCGCATCAACGCCGACTTCTACGAGAAGCGCGATATCCACGTGCACGTACCGGAAGGGGCAACCCCGAAAGATGGTCCGAGCGCCGGTATCGCCATGTGTACCGCCCTGGTCTCCAGCTTGACCGGTAATCCGGTTCGTGCTGATGTGGCGATGACAGGGGAGATCACCTTACGCGGCGAAGTGCTGCCCATCGGTGGTCTCAAGGAGAAGTTGCTGGCAGCCCACCGTGGCGGCATCAAGCGAGTGCTTATTCCGAAAGAGAACGAGCGTGACCTTGAGGAGATCCCGGCAAACGTCAAACAAGACCTTGAAATTTATCCGGTTCGCTGGATTGACGAGGTGCTGGAATTGGCGTTGCAGGACAATCCACAGGGGTTTGAGCGCGTTTCTGTCGTGTAAATGTTGATGCGCCGCAAATTTGGCGCATTCGGCGGGTGGTTAAGGCTTGCATGCGCCCGATAACGGAAGTAGCCTTGACCACCGATCGGGTACTCGTGATGAGTCGCAATGCGTTGTGTGGCGCGGGTTTGCGCCAGATTGTCACTTGCAACTGATCAGGAGGCTTGCTATAAAACCTCCACTTGTTGTGGCCAGGGAAATCAGCGCCGCAGCGGTGTTTGATAAAAGGGGAATATAAGAGTGAATAAATCTCAACTGATTGACAAGATTGCAGACGGTGCCGATATCTCCAAAGCTGCCGCTGGCCGTGCGTTGGATGCCTTCATTGATGCTGTTGGTGAAGCGCTGAAAGAGGGTGACCAGGTTGCTCTGGTTGGTTTCGGTACTTTCGCTGTACGCGAGCGTGCTGCCCGTTCAGGCCGTAACCCGCAGACTGGCGCGACCATCGAAATCGCTGCTGGTAAAGTTCCTGCCTTCAAAGCCGGTAAGGCCCTGAAAGACGCTGTTAACTAAGTCGGTCGCTGATATCCGTCGGCTACCGTCCTTGGTCGCAGACCAGACAAGTTAGAGAGTCTTCTCTCATACTGATTGACCAAGGCGCATCGCAATCGGTGCGCCTTTTTATTGTTTACGCCCATCGAGTTCGGGAGCATAAGTACAAACATGATGTTGGATAAACTACGCGAAGGGGCGCAGGGCAAGGTAGCCAAGGTTATCTTGGGCCTGATCATCCTCTCCTTTGCCTTGGCTGGTGTAGGTAGTTACCTGAACGGCCCGGCCCGTACAGCCCCCGCCACCGTCAATGGCACCGAGATCAGTGCTGCGGCACTGGAAAATGCCTACCGTAACGAGCGCGCCCGCATGGAGTCCCAGATGGGAGAGGCATTCAGCCAGCTGGCCGCGAACCCCGATTACATGAAACAGTTCCGTCGCGGTGTGCTGGATCGGCTGATCGATCAGGCGCTGCTGGATAGCAAGGCCCGTGAACTGGGTCTGCGCATCAGTGACGAACAGATCAAGCAAGCCATCGTGGCTATGCCGGAGTTTGCCGAGAACGGCAAGTTCAACAATGACCGCTATCTGCAACTGATCCGTCGTGCCGGCATGACTCCTGAAATGTTCCGTGACTCCCTGCGTCAGGACATGGTGCGTCAACAGTTGATGAGCGCCCTGCTGGGCACCGAGTTCTCCCTCAAGGGTGAAGCGGAGCAGCTCGACAAGCTCTACAACCAGACTCGCGATCTGCGTCTGGTGCGTCTGGCTGCCGCCAACTACATGGCTGATGTTCAGGTCTCCGACAACGAGCTCGAGCAGTACTACAAGACCAATGGCGCCCGTTTCATGAATGACGAACAGATCAAGGTCGACTATCTGCTGCTGGACGCCGCTAACCTCGCCAAGGATATCAAGGTCACCGAGCAGGATGCCCAGGATTACTACGATCAGCACCAGGATCTGTTCCAGCGTGCCGAGCGTCGCCACGTGGCTCACATCCTGATCTCGTTTGGCAAGGACGAGAAAGCGGCCGAGCAGAAAGCAGAAGCCGTGCTGGCCAAAGCCAAGGCGGGCGATGATTTCGCTGCGCTGGCCAAGGCTGACTCTTCCGATACCTTCTCCGCCAAAAAAGGCGGCGAGCTGGACTGGTTCGAGAAAGGGGTGATGGATCCTTCCTTCGAGAAAGCCGCTTTTGCCCTGAACAAGGCGGGTGATCTCTCCGCCGTGGTGAAGAGCCCGTTCGGTTTCCACATCATCAAGCTGCTGGGGGTTGAAGCTGCCCAGACCAAGCCGTTTGCCGATGTGAAAGAAGAGACCATCACTCGTCTGCAAGCTGACAAGGCCAAGGAGAAGTTCTTCGCCGAGCAGCAGAAGATGGCTGACAACAGCTTCGAAAACCCGGACTCGCTGGACTTGACCGCTGATGCCATGGGGATGAAGGTTCAATCTTCCGATTTCTTCACCCAGGCGACTGCTCCGGCTCCGCTGAACGATCCCAAGGTGCTCTCCGTGGCGTTCTCCGAGCAACTGCGCGATGACAACACCAACTCCGACGTGATCGAGCTGGCAGATGGCAAGGCGCTGGTGCTGCACATCACCGGCCACCAGCCGAAGGCCGTCAAGCCGCTGGCGGAAGTGAAAGAGCAGGTGATTGCCGCCATCAAGCATGACAAGGCCGGTGAAGTGGCCCGTGGCAAGGCGCAGGGCCTGCTGGACAAGCTGAAGGTCGGTGAAAGCATCACCGCCGATCTGACTGCACTCGGTCTGAAAGTGGAGACCCACACAGGGGTTGCCCGCTTCGATCGCGAGCTGGATCAGAATCTGATTGCCCAGGCGTTCACACTGCCCCATCCGATCGACGGCAAGCCGAGCGTGGCTCTGGTTGCCGAGACCAATGGTGACCGCGTTGTGGTTTCGCTGGACAAGGTCAACGTCCCTGCCGCCGCATCCGGCATGGCCGCCATGCTGCAAGCTCAGCTGGGTCAGGGCAAAGCCCAAGTGGATTACAAGTCTCTGATCGACGAGCTGCGCAAAGCGGCCAAGATCGAGTACTTCACCAGTGTGGAAGCGACCGTCGAGTAATCGGCACTGCGCAATCCATTGAAAACGGCTCCTTGATGGAGCCGTTTTTTTATCTGTGGGAAGAGGGGGGGATACTCAAGCTCTGTGCTCTGTGCTCTGTGCTCTGTGCTCTGTGCTCTGTGCTCTGTGCTCTGTGCTCTGTTCTGTGGCGTGTAGTCACACCGCGGCTATACGCCATCTCAGTCGTCTAAATACGGGATATAAAAAAACCGGCACCTGAGTGCCGGTTTTTCATTGCGAACTTGTGCAGGAACGGGGTTATACCACGCCCTGGGTGCGCAGGTAATCCTCGTAGGTGCCGCCGAAATCGCGGATGCCATCTTCGGTCAGCTCCAGGATGCGGGTCGCCAGAGAGGAGACGAATTCGCGGTCGTGGGAGACGAAGATCAGGGTACCCTTATACATCTCGAGGGCCAGGTTCAAGGATTCGATAGATTCCATGTCCAGGTGGTTGGTCGGCTCATCCATGATCAGGATGTTGGGGCGCTGCATCATCAGCTTGCCGAACAGCATGCGGCCCTGTTCACCACCGGAGAGCACCTTGACCGGCTTCTTGATGTCGTCCTGGGAGAAGAGCAGACGGCCGAGTACGGAGCGCACAGCCTGCTCGTCTTCGTTCTCCTGTTTCCATTGGGCCATCCAGTCGAACACATTGAGATCGGTGTCGAAATCTTCGGCGTGATCCTGGGCGTAGTAACCGATCTGGGCATTCTCGGACCACTTGATAGTACCGCTGTCCGGTGCCAGCGCGCCAACCAGGGTCTTGATCAGGGTCGATTTACCGATACCGTTGGTACCCAAAATGGCGACCTTCTCACCCACTTCCAGCATCATGTTGAGGCCCTTGAACAGGGGACCTTCACCATAACCCTTGGAGACGCCTTCAACTTCCAGAATGTTGCGGTAGAGCTTCTTCTCCTGCTCGAAGCGGATGAAGGGGTTCTGACGGCTGGAGACCTTCACTTCCTCAATCTTGATCTTGTCGATCTGCTTGAGGCGGGAGGTGGCCTGGCTGGACTTGGAGGCGTTGGCACTGAAACGGGAGACGAAGGATTGCAGATCGGCGATCTGGGCCTTCTTCTTGGCGTTGTCGGCCAGCAGACGCTCGCGCGCCTGAGTGGCGGCCAGCATGTAGTCATCGTAGTTACCCGGATAGACGCGCAGCTCGCCGTAGTCCAGATCCGCCATGTGAGTACAGACGGAGTTCAGGAAGTGACGGTCGTGAGAGATGATGATCATGGTACTTTCACGATCGTTAAGCACCTGCTCCAGCCAGCGGATGGTGTTGATATCCAGGTTGTTGGTCGGTTCGTCCAGCAACAGGATGTCCGGGTTGGAGAACAGCGCTTGTGCCAGCAGCACCCGCAGTTTCCAGCCTGGCGCCACTTCACTCATCGGGCCGTTGTGCTGTTCGATGGGAATACCGGCACCCAGCAGCAACTGACCGGCACGCGCTTCGGCGGTGTAGCCGTCATATTCAGCGACCAGCCCTTCCAGCTCGGCGGCCTTCATGTAGTCGTCATCGGTCGCTTCGAGGTTGGCGTAGATGGCATCGCGCTCGGCAATGGCCGCCCACAGCTCGGTGTGACCCATCATGACCACGTCCAGGACACGGGTATCTTCGTAGGCGAACTGATCCTGGCGCAGCTTACCGATGCGCTCATTGACGTCCAGGCTCACATTACCGCCACTGGGCTCCAGATCGCCGCCGAGGATCTTCATAAAGGTGGACTTGCCACAGCCGTTGGCGCCAATAAGGCCATAGCGGTTGCCGCCGCCAAACTTGACGTTGATGTTCTCGAACAGCGGCTTGGCGCCGAATTGCATGGTGATGTTATTGCTGCTTAACAAGATGAGTGTCCCGGTTGGTCTGTCAAATGGCGCGCATTATGGCACAGATCCCCAAAAAGTTTTAGCAAGAACTGTGATCTGGATCGGTCAGATGGCTATTTGGCCGCAGAGGGATCCACCATGAAAAAAGCCGGCACGAGGCCGGCTTGGTGGTGTCATCCAATTATCAGTGGGAGGTGGCGCCAGAGGCACCCAGCCCGGTCTGGGAGCGAACGAACTGCGGCAGGAACTTGGCATGTTCGTCGGCGGCGTTCTGGGAGCTGTCGGTGATGGAGAAGAACCAGATCCCGGCGAAGGCCAAGCCCATGGAGAAGAGGGCGGGGTATTCGTAGGGGAAAATCGCCTGGGCATGGCCCAGCACTTTCACCCACACGGTCGGGCCCAGGATCATCAGGGTCACTGCGCTCACCAGCCCCAGCCAGCCACCGTAGACGGCGCCACGGGTGGTCAGGCGTGACCAGAACATCGAGAGGAACAGCACCGGGAAGTTGCAGCTGGCGGCGATGGAGAAGGCCAAACCCACCATGAAGGCGATGTTCTGCTTCTCGAACAGGATCCCCAGACCAATGGCAACCACACCCAGCACCAGAGTCGTCATCTTGGAGACACGCAGTTCATCGGTCTCGTTGGCCTTGCCCTTCTTCAACACGCTAGCATAGAGGTCATGGGAGACCGCAGAGGCACCCGCCAGGGTCAATCCGGCGACTACCGCCAGAATGGTGGCGAAGGCGACCGCAGAGATGAACCCGAGGAACAGACTGCCACCCACTGCATCAGCCAGGTGGACGGCTGCCATGTTGGTGCCGCCCAGCAGGGCGCCGGTGGCATCCTTGAAGGCCGGATTGGTGCTCACCAGCAGGATGGCGCCAAAGCCGATGATGAAGGTGAGGATATAGAAGTAACCGATAAAGCCAGTGGCGTAGAACACCGATTTACGCGCCTCTTTGGCATCGCTCACGGTGAAGAAACGCATCAGGATATGGGGAAGGCCGGCGGTACCGAACATCAATGCCAGACCGAGCGAGATGGCGGAGATGGGGTCAGCAACCAGGCCACCTGGGCTCATGATGGCGATCCCTTTCTCGTGCACTTTGACCGCTTCGCTAAACAGGGCGCCGATGTCGAAGTTGACCGATTTCATGACCATGATGGCCATGAAGGATGCACCAGAGAGCAGCATCACTGCCTTGATGATCTGCACCCAGGTGGTGGCCAGCATGCCGCCAAACAGCACGTAGAGCACCATCAGGATGCCGACCAGCACCACGGCCACATGGTATTGCAGGCCAAACAGCAGCTCGATCAGTTTGCCGGCACCGACCATCTGGGCGATCAGATAGAGAGCAACCACCACCAGCGAGCCACAGGCGGAGAGGGTACGCACCTCGGTCTGCTTGAGGCGGTAGGAGGCGACATCGGCAAAGGTGTATTTGCCGAGGTTGCGCAGCCGTTCGGCGATCAGGAACAAAATGATGGGCCAGCCCACCAGAAAGCCGATGGAGTAGATGAGGCCGTCATAGCCGGAGGTGTAGACCAGCGCGGAGATCCCGAGGAAGGAGGCGGCGGACATATAGTCTCCGGCGATGGCCAGACCGTTCTGGAAGCCGGTGATGCGGCCACCGGCGGCATAGTAGTCGGAAGCCGAGCGGTTACGCTTGGAGGCCCAGTAGGTGATAGCCAGGGTCGCGGCCACAAACAGCAGGAACATCACAATGGCTGACACGTTGAGAGGTTGACGCTGTACCTCTCCGGTCAGTGCATCCGCTGCCCACAGGGGGGAGGAGACCAGTGAGGCCAACAGTAGCCACTTGCCTTTCATGCTGTGTGTGCTCATGACTGTGCTCCCTTGAGGATCTTCTGGTTCAGTTCATCAAACTCGCCGTTGGCCCGAAACACATAGATGCCGGTCAGCACGAAGGAGGAGAGGATCAAGCCCACTCCCATTGGGATACCGCGAGTGATGGTCGAGCCCTCGCTGAGCGGGGTGCCCAGCCAACCGGGGGCAAAGGCGATGAGCAGAATAAACGCCAGGTAGAGTCCCAGCATCAGAGCCGAGAGGGCCCAGGCAAAACGCTGGCGTTTGGCGACCAGCTCCTGGAAGTTGGGATCTTGCTGGATCCTCAGATAGCTTTGCTGTTCCATTGCAGTTCTCCATGACATGAGTGTCAGCGGTGGATGGGGTAACCCCGACGAGCAGGTAATCTGCTCATGTAAGCAAAATGTGAATTAAATGTTACTTGTCGACAATTAGACTTTGGGATAAGCCAGCGGTGAGCCGCAGGTCAGGCGCAGGTAGATGAGCGCGGCCGTGGTGGCATCGGCAAGGGCATCGTGGGCGGGCAGGGATGGCAGTTCAAGGTGGCTGCAGATGGCACTCAAATGGAGGTCAATAGCCGCATCGGGATAGCGGCGATAGAGGTGGTCGTGATAGAGCTGGCTCACCTCGATCCCTCGTTGGGGCAGGGTCAATCCCCACAATTTCTGGCAGGCGAGATTGAGAATACGCAGGTCGTAGGCGATGTGATAGCCCACCAGTTCACGGGGGCCGATAAAGTCGAGCAGCAGGCGCAGCGCGGCTTCCAGCTCCATCCCCTGTTGCAGATCCTGATGACGCAGACCGTGGATCACCACAGATTGGCTGGTCAGGCTGGCCGGTGGCTGCACTTTGATGGCGAGGGCCTCGCCGGTCAACAGCCGGTTGCCCTGAATGCGCACCGCCCCGATGGAGACGATCTCGGCCTGCTCGGGATCGAGACTGGTGGTCTCGAAATCGAGGGCGACCCGTTCATCTTCGGGTGGGGTGGCAAAGAGCGGCGCGAACTCGCCCGTTCGGAACGTGCGGCCATACCAGTAGCGTCGAACGCTGCTCAACATGGCTATTGTCTCAGACGAAAGTGCAAGGTGAGCCACTGCTGGAACTTCTTCACCTGATGCAGCGCCTGGCGCAGCAGATCCCGCTCGCTGTGGCTAAGCTCGCTGGTCTGCACCCGACTATTGCCCCCCTTGAGCTGGCTGCGCAGCCTCAGCCGGATAAAGAGCCGAAACGCCTCTGCCAGATTGCTGCCATAGTCGGCACTGAGCCGATCGGCGGCCACCAGCGCGTCGATACGCCCCAGGGTTGAAGTCTCCAGAATGCCTGCCTCAAGGGCCAACATGCGGATGCCGTGCACCAGCGGGAACAGGCCACCCCGTTTCAGATCCAGCCCTTCCGGTGGCTGCTCCAGCCTGCCAAAGAGGGTGAGCGGCGCGTGAAAGGCCACTGCCGGTCGCACCATCTCCGCCAGCAGATCCCGTCTGTCCGCCAACTGCTCGCGCAGCGCTCTGGCAACCGGCAGATGGAGTTGGCGATCCCCCGCGATGGGGTGAGCATCCGCGAGAGTCGCCAGCCAGAGCAGCTCCTCCTCACTGGCCGTAGTGCAGGCGCTGGCAATGGCGCTTTGCCACTCGCTGCCCGTTTTTACCCAGGCCGGATTGTTCACCATCACCTGCCCGGGGCAGAGGGGGTAGCCGAGCCGCTCCAGCAGGGCGCTGAATTCGGCGAGATCGGCTGCCTGGGTGGGCCATGCCAGCCCCTCTGGCAGGATCAGGGCGTTGTCCTGATCGGTTTTGAGGATCTGCTCGCCGCGCCCCTCCGAGCCCAGCATCAGCAGGCAAACCTTATCCTGTACCTCGGGGGGGATCACCAGCGCAAAGGCTTTGGCGATCAGCTGTTCGTTGATGGTGGCGATCAGCTTCATCAAAAAGGCGGTGTGGATCCCTTGGGCAAACAGCGAGCGGGTCAATTGTTGCTGTTCGCGGGCCACCGCCTCCAGTGCCGGCAGGCTGTCGGTGCGGGCAATGCGCAGGGTCAGCACGTGGGAGTGGGTAGAGAATAGCCCCAGCACCTGGGTCAGTTGCAAGATGCCCGCCACCTCGTTGCCACGCCACACCACCAGTCGCTTGATGCGATGGCGGGTCATCAGCAGCAGGGCATCAAACAGATAGCTCTCCAGCGGCAGACCAATCAGGGGCGTGGGAGTCAGCACCGAGAGGGGAGCCGTCAGCGGCAATCCCTTGAGGGTCAGGGCATGGAGCAAGGTCTTGCGGGTTGCCAGCGTGAGGGAGCCGTCGTGGGCCGGGTAGAGCAGGCAATCGGTCCCCTTGCTCACCATGGCTTCGGTCGCCGCCAGCAGTGACAGCTTGCTGTCGACGATAAGCGGTGCTTGCAAGTGGCCGGGTTCGATGCGGGTCAGTATAAATTCCGCCAGATTCTTCTGCCCCAGTTGTTCGCGTTGCTCCTGCTGGCGCTGGCGCTCGGCCAGATTGGCGGTGAAGTAGCTGGCAAACTGCGGATCCTGCTCACAGAGCGCCAGAAAGGTGTGGCGAGGAATGAGCTGACAAAGGCTATCTTCCAGCGCGGTGAAGCGGTGGCGGCAGCGGCCGTCAAACTGGGCGCGCACATCGAACAGATCATCGACCCCGTAATCACCAAACTGGTGGTGAGGGGCTGACTCTTCCACCGCCCCCTTGATGATGAGATAGAGGCCGGGAGGCTCGTCCCCCTCCTTGAGCAGCAGATCCCCGGCCCGAAAATAGCAGAGCGAGAGGTGACGGGAGAGCCGCTCGCGCGCCTCCTCATCCAGTCGGTCGAACGGTGGTCTGGCAAAATTGAACAGGGTTGACATGACAGTGTCCTCTGCTGGCTTGCGGCACTCATACAGCTGCCAGTGTGACAAAGGGAGGGGGAGGCGACCAGCCGACTTTAGTCTCAGCTGTACCGCCTGTTCACACTCTGATAACGTGGTGGTATGACCAGTGAGTCAGTTTCAGGGATCAAGGAGAGGACAAGGGAGATGGAAAAACCAAGGATCAAATGCGAGATCCACGACGGGATTGCCGAAGTGATGCTGACGCGGGGGGACAAACTCAATGCGCTGGACCGCGCCATGTTCAGCGCCATCGACGAGACGCTGACGCAGCTCGCCCGGCACAAGGGGCTGCGGGCGGTGATCCTGCACGGCGAGGGACGGGCCTTCTGCGCCGGGCTGGATGTGAAATCCATGCTGAGACAGCCGGTGGCGGCGCTCGATATCCTCAAGCGCGAGGTGGATGAGGCCACCAATCTGGCCCAGCGGGTCGCTTATGGCTGGCACCAGCTGCCGGTGCCGGTGATTGCGGTGACCCAGGGAGTCTGTTTTGGCGGTGGTCTGCAGATTGCGCTCGGGGCTGATTTTCGCTTCAGCACCCCTGATTGCCGCTTCTCGGTGATGGAGATCAAGTGGGGCATCATTCCCGACATGAGTGGCAGCGTCACCATGCGCAACCTGATGGGACTGGATACCGCCATGGAGCTGGCCATGAGCGGGCGCGAGCTCGATGCCATCGAGGCCAAATCCCTCGGGATGGTGAGCCGGGTCTGCGCCGATCCGCTGGTGGAGGCGCGAGAGTTTGCCCGCACCCTTATCACCAAGTCGCCGGATGCCCTGGCGGGGATCAAGCAGCTTTACAGCCAGGCCTGGGCCCGCAGTGACGAGGCGATGTTGAAAGAGGAGACTCGGTTGCAGAAGCAAATTTTGGGGCGACCCAATCAGTGGCGGGCCACCCTTAATAGCCTGTTTCGCTGGCGACTGCCCTTCGGGCCGCGCCGTAATCCGCTCTGACTGTGAGCTGCACGAGCGATCTACGGCATGCCTGACTACCCGGGTGGCCTGTAGTCTGCCCTGCTCAACCAGGATGCCACCCTGTTTCGGCGCAAATACTTCCTCAACGGCGCCCATATGGGATTCATCTTCTACGCCACCGACCCGAACATGGATGACGACACCGAGGAGGAGATGAAGGAGATGATTGCGAGCAGCAAGGGGGTGGGGAATTTCCGCTCCATGTTCGTGAACATCCCGGACGGCAAGCCCGATGGCATCAAGCTTATTCCGGTGGGGGATATCGCCACCAAGGACGAGTTCGCGGCCATCAAGGGGATCACCGCCCAGGATGTATTGACCAGCCACCGCTTTCCGGCAGCGCTGGCTGGTATCATCCCGACCAATGGCGGGGGAGGGCTTGGAGACCCCGAAAAGTACGATGCCACCTATGCCCGCAACGAGGTGCCGCTGTGTGAGCTTATCCAGGATGCCATCAACAGCGCGGGACTCCCGTCTCCCTGCGGGCCGATTTTCGGGAGAATATTGGTTCAACTGTACAAACAAACAGTATTCGCTATGGCAAGATAGGCGGTTGATTTGGATAGAAAAGGGGGCGTAATGCGGGTTTATTGCAAAGTGTGTGGCCAGCGGGGCCGCATTACCAAGACCAACCGACTGAGTGATGATGTCTCGGATCTCTACTGCCAGTGCACCGATGCAGAGTGTGGCCACAGCTGGGTGGCCACCTTGTCGTTCGCCCACACCCTATGCCCTTCGGCCAAGACCACAAACCAGCTGGTGCTGAGCTTGATGGGCTCGCTGACGCCAGAAGGGCGGCAGTTGGTGTTACAAGGACTGAATGGGCACTTTAGCAACATGTAGATCGATTTGCTAAAAATGAGAAAACCTGCGACTGTTGTTCTAGTCGACAGGCTTTCTTTAATGCTTCAGTTAACTAAAAAAACTGCGGCACTGTTGTTAAGCTGTAGTTTTAGTGAATGCTTCGGCGAGCGTCTGCATCGGCAAGAACATCGGCAGTGTATTTACCGTGCCCTGAGCCTTGAGCTCTCCGATAGAGATAAAACCAAGCTTTTGGTAAAACCCAATCTTGTCTTCAATCGCATCAATGTACACACCAAACGAACCTACAAGCTGAGAGGCGTCGTAAGCATCCTTCAATGCTTTGACAAGTACCTTTTTCCCAATCCCTTTCCCTTGAAGCGACTTGTCGATTGCAAGCATACTCAGTTTGGTTACAGGGATGATCTTGGGGCCTTTGGTTACATTGAGCTCCTCTTTAGCTAAGCTAAAGTTTTGCAGGCTGTAAAAGCCGACCAGCTTATTTTTTTGTGTCACATCAACTAAGATTCGACACGAGCACAATTTGTCTTGAACATGTTTTTTCATCGTTTTTGCGATGAAGTTGTTCAAAAATTCGTCATCGCAGTCAAATTGCTTCACATCTTGAAGGGGTTCTTCAAGTGGAAATGCCATAAACTGAAATGGATGGTTATTTTCGTTTGACCCTTGGTCTTGATTCGTCAACATCACCGAATGTATCCCCTGCTAACAACGTGAGTAATGAAGCAGACGGCGCAGGAGGGTTGTTGATTGAGTCGTTCACTTTGTCAAACATAGAAGAAGATAGGAACAAAACTTGGCTTTCTAGCAAGATTTGTCGTGCCTTCTCTGCTGCTGCTTGAAGAATGAAAGACGTCAGATCGACTCCACAACTGGTCGCTGCATGGCGTAAAACATCTTTAATATCGCTGTTTGTTTTCAGCTCAATTCTACTGTTCCTAGGTAAATCACCTTGATTAACAGAAAGTATTGATAAATTAGTCATAGTAACCTCTGATTAAATAGTCTGTTGTTAACCTCCCGGAGCTAGACGTATCTGCATCTTCGCTCTCCACTTGAGTCCTTTTCTTGTAAAGACATTATGTTGATTGTTCTTTCCATATTGATTGGCTTAGAGACTATCTAAGCACTCCTCTCTTTTTGGGATTGTGTGGTGCTTTACGTGGTGTAGGTAAACATACTCTATGTAAATACGGTTATTAGCCGTACATCAACTATATCCCCGGCTATTCATCCTGTCAAGCGGTACGGCTAATAGCCGTACGAGTTGGTAAGGTGTTGGCTTCTCTTGATTACAGCCTTGTACGATAGAAAGTATTAATTCGAAATTTTAACGGTGACTAGCAACTAGCTGGTGCAGGGTTGCTGGTATGTTTGGTTAAGCTGTTTGGGGGCGCCGGGTTCGCGCGATACGTGAGGTGAATGTGGGCGTCGGTGACAGCACATCTACTGAGCACTTTGGTATGGTTGGTTTGTTCACTCTGGCCTGATCAGGGTTCGACTCCTCAGTTGCTACTTATTAGGACACCCATCTTTTTGACAGTGGGATATCGCTGTTCTTGACTGAGAGGAGTGCCACAGGAGATTGCCATGACTATCGCCCGTTCCCGCCAAATCAGCCTGCAAGATACCCCTTACTACCATGTCGTCAGCCGTTGCGTGCGGCGGGCCTTTCTATGTGGGGAAGATGTCCACTCAGGCCAGAGTTACCAGCATCGGCGCCAATGGGTTGTCGACAAGCTGGGTCAGCTGTCTCGGCTGTTTGCCATCGGCGTATGCGCGTATGCGGTGATGAGTAATCACTATCATCTGGTGTTGAAAGTGGAGGCTGACAAAGCCGCAGCCTGGGATGAACGGGAAGTGGCAGAACGCTGGGCGGCCTTGTTCCAATGGCCCCTACTGGTGCGGCGCTGGTATCAAGGGGCTCCACTGATTGAGCCTGAGCTGGCGGTTGTGCAGCAACTGATTGCAACATGGCGTGAGCGACTGCACTCCATCAGTTGGTTTGTGCGATTGCTCAACGAAAATCTGGCGCGCCAGGCCAATTTGGAAGATGGCTGCAAGGGCCACTTCTGGGAAGGGCGCTTCAAAAGTCAGGCGCTGCTCACCGAAGCGGCCCTGCTGGCCTGCATGGCATATGTGGATCTCAACCCTATTCGAGCCAAGCTGGCAGAGGCGCCTGAGGAGAGCGACTACACCAGCATCAAGCAACGGCTCGATGGCGAACCGTCTGTGCTATCACTGCCGCCCTTGTTATTGCCATTTTCCGATAAGAGCCATCCTGATGATTTACCTTATGTTTTCACCGATTATCTGATGCTGGTGGACTGGACTGGACTGGACTGGACTGGACTGGTCGAGCCATCAGAACCGACAAGCGAGGCCACATTCCAGCTCATCTCGCGCCTATCCTGCAACGGCTTGGCCTGGAGGGCGCGCAATGGCTGCGACAAGTGGCACTGTTCCGGCGTCAGGGGATCAGAGCCGTGGGTGACAGGGTGCATTGCCAGCAGTTCGCTCTGCATTGCGGTCAGCAGCGATGTCACCAACCTGCTTTGTGACCGGATAACGCCATTTCATCATCAAGCCACATCGCTACTCAGTTGGTGGGTTGCCCCTTTTCTGAGCGACGAGTTTTCACGTCAGCGCGCGTTTTTTTCTTGGATGTTGCATTGATATCAGGTCGACCTGTGGATGCTGGGGCAAGCCCCCATGGTCTGACAATCCCTGCTACGTCTTTGTCAAAAAGGTGGGTGTCCCAGGTCATCTGGCCGGTGCCGGTGATTGCGGTGACCCAGGGAGTCTGTTTCGGCGGTGGTCTGCAGATTGCCCTTGGCGCCGATTTTCGCTTCAGTACCCCCGATTGCCGCTTTTCGGTGATGGAGATCAAGTGGGGCATCATCCCCGACATGAGTGGCAGCGTCACCATGCGTAACCTGATGGGACTGGATACCGCCATGGAGCTGGCCATGAGCGGGCGTGAGCTCGATGCCGTCGAGGCGAAATCCCTCGGGATGGTGAGCCGGGTCTGCGCCGATCCGCTGGTGGAGGCGCGGGAGTTTGCCCGCACCCTCATCACCAAGTCGCCCGATGCCCTGGCGGGGATCAAGCAGCTCTACAGTCAGGCCTGGGCCCGCAGCGATGAGGCGATGCTCAAAGAAGAGACCCGCCTGCAAAAGCAGATCCTGGGGCGCCCCAATCAGTGGCGAGCCACCTTTAACAGCCTGTTTCGCTGGCGTCTGCCGTTCGGGCCACGCCGGAATCCGCTTTGAGATGAGGTGACAGGAAAAAGAAATGGCAGCCGAGGCTGCCATTTTTATTGATGTCTTATGTCGTTCTGGTTCAGGAGATCTTGCGATCCTGATCCGGCTCGAACGGATGGCCCGATTTCTCCAGCTCCAAATTGTCTTCGGAGCGGTGGCCCATCCAGTAATCGGCGTTCTTGATGCCGAGCTTCTCCGGGTGGAACACGGGGTCAATGCCTTGTGCCTGTTGCGCTTCATAATCCTTCAGACAGGTGAAGGCGGTCTTTTGCAGCAGCAGGATGGCGACGATGTTGAGCCAGGCCATCAGACCGACCCCGATATCACCCATGCCCCACGCCAGATCGGCTGTCTTGACGGTGCCATAGACAGTGGAGGCCATCAGGGTCAGCTTGAGCACGAAGGTCAACCAGGGACGGTTTACCTTGCGGTTGATGTAGGCGATGTTGGTTTCGGCGATGTAGTAGTAGGCAACGATGGTGGTGAACGCGAAGAAGAACAGCGCGATGGCCACGAAAATGCTGCCAAAGCCCGGCATCATGCTCTCCATAGCGGTCTGCACATAGCCCGGGCCTGCTGCGATACCGGCAATACCTGTGTAGATAGCAGCACCGTCCGGCCCTTGTACGTTATAGAGGCCGGTGATCAGCAGCATAAAGCCGGTAGCGGAGCAGACGAACAGGGTGTCGATATAGACGGAGAACGCCTGCACCAGACCCTGCTTGGCCGGGTGACTCACTGCCGCAGCAGAGGAGGCGTGCGGCCCGGTACCCTGACCCGCTTCGTTGGAGTAGACCCCGCGCTTGACACCCCACATGATGGCCAGACCCAAAATGGCACCGAAACCGGCATCCATACCGAAGGCGCTCTTCCAAATCAGCAGGATCACGCCCGGCAGGGCGGAGATGTTGAGGGCGATGATGACGCAAGCCACGATGATGTAGCCCAGCGCCATAAAGGGCACCACGGTACTGGCGAAGCTGGCGATACGCTTGACGCCACCGAAGATGATAAAGCCGAGCAGCAGCGCCAGACCGGCGGCAGTGACGTTCGGATCGATATCAAAGGCGGTCTGCAGGCTGGAACCGATGGAGTTGGCCTGCACGCCCGGCAGCAGTACGCCGCAGGCGAAGATGGTGGCGATGGCGAAGGTCCAGGCATACCACTTCATGCCAAGCCCTTTCTCGATGTAGAAAGCCGGGCCGCCGCGGTACTCACCGTTGATCTTCTCTTTGTAAACCTGACCCAGGGTGGACTCCACGAAGGCGGAGCTGGCGCCGAGGAAGGCGACCATCCACATCCAGAACAGGGCTCCCGGGCCACCGAAGGTGATGGCGGTCGCCACACCCGCGATGTTACCGGTACCCACGCGACCGGCCAGGGTCATGGCCAGCGCCTGGAAGGAGGAGACACCGGCGTCGGTGCTCTTGCCATCAAACATCAGCCGTACCATTTCGGCCATGTGACGCAACTGCAAGAAACGGGAGCGCAGGGAGAAGTAGAGACCGACCCCCAGACACAGGTAGATGAGCGCAGGGCTCCAGATTACACCATTGATGGCATTGACGATTTCATTCATGTACAACAACTCCTTTGTTGTGTTTGTGGCGCTGTCTTGGCGAGATCTTGGCCTCGCTATCTGTCACTGTTTTTAGCCCTGCCTGTTAACAATCCAGTTAACAAATGAGCTCAAGGTTGAGGGGTTAAGCAGAGCGCAAACACGCGCCATGCATGGCTTGTAACATATCGAGTTGTACCGGTGCTTCCCAGCGAAAAATGTTGCCTTGTTGCAAATTTGTGAATTGACAAGGGTGGGGGGATAATGGCAGGCAGCGTTTTCTATGAGTAAAGATGAGATCCTCCTTGTTGATCTGCGCCAGACAATGTGACGGGCGTAACACAATGGAAAGCAAACATGAGGCCAACAATGAAAAATGACCCTGACACCTTGACGATCCGTCCCCCTGAGGCCGACGACGGGAGCGCCATCGCCCACCTGTTCACCCAATTGGGGTATCCTGCCGAAGGTGCTGACGTGACGGCGCGCCTGTTGGCGCCGGATCACGCGAGCTCGGTGCTGCTCGCCTCCCAGGCTGACAAGGTGGTCGGCGTGCTGGTGTGGCACAAGCTGGCACCGCTGCATGTTGCACCAGCTTGGGGCCTGATCTCGGCGCTGGTTGTCGATGAAGGGGCAAGAGGGGCGGGAGTGGGCGGAGCCTTGCTCAAAGGAGCAGAAGCGATGGCGCGGGCCGCAGGTTGCGCCCAGCTGGAGCTATCCAGCAGCCTCAAGCGCGAGGCGGCTCACCGTTTCTATCTGGCGCAGGATTATCAGGAGCGGCCGAAGCGGTTCGTCAAACTGTTATGACCTGTTTTTTGCATCAAAAGAAGGAGTAGGCGTGCTGGGATGGTTCAAATGGCTGGGTGGTCGCCCGCAAACGTCCATGAGTGAGGATGAGTTGGCGCTGTGGCGTCAGGCGCTGGCGGCTGTGCCCATCTTGCAAGGGCTCAGTGACACCGAGCAGACGACGCTTATCGGGTTGGGGCAACAGCTACTCAAGCGCAAGACCCTGACCCTGATCGGGGTCGAGCTCAGCCCACGCCAACAGGCGGTGCTGGCGCTGCAGGCTGCGTTGCCCATCTTGCACCTCGGCCTTGACTGGTATCGCGGCTTTCACGAAGTCATCATCATTCCCGAACCCGTCACCCGGCGTCAGGAGGTGCAGGATGAGTTCGGGCTGGTGAGCGAGTTTGAAGAGGAGAACGCCGGTGAATCCTGGCCGCAAGGGCCGCTGGTGCTGGCCTGGAGCGAACTGCAGCAGGATGGTGACTGGGACGGCTTTAATCTGGTGATCCACGAGCTGGCCCACAAGCTCGATATGCTGGGCGGTGAGGCGGACGGTACGCCGCCGTTGCCGGGGCAGATGAGCAGCCAGCAGTGGCAACAGGCCTTTCAGACCACCTTCGATGCGCTCTGCCAGCAGCTTGATCGGGACGAGGTAACCGCTATCGATCCCTATGCTGCGGAACATCCCGCCGAATTTTTTGCCGTCAGCTGCGAATGTTTCTTTACCGATCCGCTGCGGCTGCAGCAGGTCTATCCCGCGGTATACCGGCAACTGAGCCAGTTCTTTAGCCAGGATCCCGCCCTGCGTTTCCCCGCGACCCGTTTGCTGGCGGGGGAGGTGGACGCCGGGTCACTTGGCTGATAACCGAGCTGTTAAACGGTTATTCAAGATAGTAAAAAGGCACCCGAGGGTGCCTTTTTCACAATCCACAATCTGAGTGGCTTGCCTATCAGGCAGCGGCTTTCAGCTGTACGGCGGCGGCTTTCTTGTGATCGCCGATCGGCATTACGGTGCGGCCGAACTGCTCGTTGATCACGGTGGCCATGGCCAGGTAGATGGCGCTGGCGCCACAGATGATGCCTTCGAAACCGGCGATGGTGCCGATCAGGGTGCTGCCGGTGAAGTCACGGGCGGCCAGCAGGAAGAACAGCACGGTCAGGGAGGCGAACACGAACTGCTTGGCACGCGGGTAGTTGATGGTGCCAACCAGCATGAACAGGGTGAACATGCCCCACATCAGCAGATACCAACCCATGTAAGCGTGCGGAGTGGCTTCAGCCAGACCCATGGTCGGCATGATCAGCAGGAACACCAGGCTCAGCCAGAACAGGCCGTAGGAGGTGAATGCGGTCACACCGAAGGTGTTGCCACGCTTGTACTCCATGATGCCCGCGATGATCTGGGCGATGCCGCCGTAGCACAGGCCCATGGCCAGGATCATGGCGCTGATGGGGAAGAAACCTGCGTTATGGATGTTCAGCAGGATGGTGGTCATACCGAAACCCATCAGACCCAGAGGGGCAGGGTTGGCCAATTTTTCGCTCACGTGGCGTTCTCCAAAAATAGAGGTGGGGTTAACAAAAGACGCGCGATTTTAGGCAGGCTGCGGCGCGCCCGCAAGGGGGCAAGGGGGATAAATCGTAAAAAAACTACGTAATTATTTGCATTAGCGGCCAAATGCTCACCAATACAGGCTGTTTGGTGAGCAAAAGGTGTCAAAATAGTTGAGGGGTTGTATTTTTATTACGCTTTTTACGAAGTGCGGCGGCGTCACTGATCCAGTGTCAGGATCACTTTGGCTTCCTTGTCCTCGTCCTTGACCTGGCTGTCGAGCACGAACAGCCGCTCCGGGGCGATCCCCTGGCTGTCGACCAGAAACTCCTTGGTATTTTGCGCCCGGCGCATGGCGAGATTGCGCAGGGATTTGGCGGTGATGAGCTGCTGATCCCGCAGCAGGATCACCGCCTGGGCCCGCAGTGCTGCGCTATCTTCATCCAGATGGAGCCGATCGGCCAGATCATCCAGATCTTCGCCAAAGCGCTCTTCATAGGCCTGGGCCAGCGCCTCTTGCAGGACAGGGTCCTGTTCCAGCAGGTCGAGATCCGCCTGATTGCCGGTGAGCTTGGCCAGTACCCGCTCCAGCTTTTGCCGTTGCAGGATGGGGCGCTCTTCGTTGAAGTTGACCTTGCCGCGGATGTTCATGCTGAGCTTGGGTCTATCCTTGAGGGCCTGCGCCAGCTTGACCAGTTTTTCCTGCTGGGTGGGGGTGAGATCGGGCTCCCCCGGCAGGAAGGGGAGTTCGTCGAGATCTTCGGTGCCATCGGCCAGCGAGGCGAGCAGGGAAAAGGGGGAGGTGATCGCCTTGCTCAGGGTGTTGCCCAGCACATCCCAGAAGATATTGCCGATGCTGAAGTCCGGTTGATCGAGATCGCCCTTCACCTTGAGGTTCATCTGTATCACCCCGTTGGCATCGCTCAGCAGGGCGATGGCCAGCCCCAGCGGCAGATCCTTGGCCTGATCGCTCTTGATCTTCTCGCCCAGTTGCAGCTTCTTGATGGTGATGTCGTTATCCCCCTCCAGCCGGTTGCCCTCCAGCTTGTAGTGCAGCTTCATGGAGAGCTGCCCCTTGTCGATGGCATAACCGGCATAGGTGCCCGAGTAGGGGGTAAAGGTAGTGAGCTCCAGATTGTTGAAGGCCACTGCGATGTCGAGGATCGGGTTGGCCACCAGCAGGTTGGTGCCGCCGCGAATGGTCACCGGCGCATAGCGATCCACCTTGCCGTTGTAGGAGAGTTCGGAGCGTTGCCCCGGAATATTGCTGATATGACGGCTCTGGCCGCCCAGCGAGGCGATATCGGCCACAAAATCCTGACTCAGACTGCGGTCGGCAAAGCGCAGGTTGCCCTGCTCGGTACGCAGCTGGTCGATGGTGAAACGAAAGTCGGGAGCCTTGCTGCCTGCCGCTGCTTGAGTACTTTTAGCTGCCGCCGGTTGCGGTAACAGCAGCTGTTGCAGGTTGGTGGTGCCATCCTCGTTGATCTCGATGCGGGCGAAGGGTTTGTTCAGGGCAATCTCCTTGATCCGCATCTGCTGGCTGATGCCGTCGTACGTCAGACCGGTGAGTGCCAGGGTGTTGAACTCCAGCAGCCGTTGGTTATCTGCCCGATCGACCACTTTGAGCCCGTTGACATCGAGCCCCCCTTGCAGGGTCAGCTTGTTTAGATCCCCCTGGGGTGTGGTGGCAAGATCGAGTCGGGTCTTGCTGCTCAGCAGCCCGTTTTGCACCTTGATGCGCACCAGATCAGCCAGATAGGGCTGTGCCAGCGTCAGGGGCAGTCCCTGCTGGTTGATGTCGCCGCTTAAGGTGAAAGGAGTCAGGGTCAGTTGGCCATCAAAGGCGAGGGGGCTGCTCTGGTTGAACTGGGTGGCCAGAGTCAGTTTGCTCGGTTGCTCCCCCTTGCTGCCCAGTGGCCCCAGCGCCAGCTTGAGGCCGGAGAGCTGGCGTTCCTGCGGTTTGCCGCTGCTCGATTCGGTGAGGGTAAGATCGCCCTTGTCGATAACGATCTGCTTGATCTGCCACTGCCAGGGGGTGTCTGCCGTGTTTTTCTTGCCGTTACCCGCTGTCTTTGCTTGTTGTGTCGACTTGGGAGCCGCATTTTTTGTCACCTCGTTTGCAGATCTGGCTCTTTTGACGGGTTTGGCGGGGGCCGGTGCAATGAGCAAATCCGCCAGATCCAGCTCTTGCTGTGCGTTGAGGGTGGCTTTGAGCAAGGGCTGCTGCAGGGTCACCTTGCCGATCTGCAGCGACTGTTTCTGGCCATCGACCGCCAATTCGCTGAGGGCCAGCTGGCTGAAGCGGGCAAACTCGTCGCCCTTGTGTTTTTTAAGCTGCCAGTTGTCCAGCGTCAGCTTGCCTTTTGACAATTGCCACTGCACTTCTTGCTTGCCCTCTTTGAGCTGGTATTCCACCTCTGCATTGGCGTGGCCCTTGGCCAGATCCAGCTTGAGGTAGGGGGCCCAGAGCGGAGCGAAGGGTTTAAGCTCGACTTGCTTGAGGTTCACCTTGCCCTGACCCATACCACTCATCACATCGAGTTTGCCTTGGGCGGCGAGGCTGCTGTTGCCGTTGATGGCGACGCTCAGCTGATAGGCGGTCGGGTGGTTTGCCTCTGTGCGCAGGTTATCGAGCTTGAGGGTCACTTTTTCCAGATTGAGGGTCGGCAGCCAGCCGGGTTCGCTCTCCTTGCGTTGATCCTGATAGCGCACATGGCCGTCAGTGACTGCGAGGCTGGCAATGTCGACCAGCAGCGGGGCGCTCGTTGTCTCGGGCTCGGGGGAGGGCGCAGGGGTGAGCACGGTGGCCAGCGCATCGGTCAGATTGAGTCGAACGTCCCCTGTTTTGTCGGCCAGCCGTTGCAGCAGCACCACGGGTTTGGTCAGGGTGACTGCGGAAAGCACGACCCCTTTCTGCTGCCAACTGGCTTGCAGGTCGGGGCTGATAAAGAGCTGCTCAAAACGGATGATGGGCTGTTGTTTGGCATCGTGCAGAGTAGTCGCGCCAAGGGTGAGAGATGGGGTGCGCACTCCTACGTCAATCTCCCCCAGCGTCAGTTGCAGGCCATAGTGCTCGGCCAGCCAGCCGGGCAGATAGCGCTGGACCAGACGGGGGGTCTGCCACAGCAGCAGGGTGATCAGGATAAGAAGCAGCAGGAAAGCGTAGGCAAGGTAGCGCAGCAAGCGGGGCTTGGGGGACGTGGGTTCGGTGGTGTTCATTTGGTGCACTCCCATTGGGTTCCCGCCATGGTACAGAAACGCTGGATAGTCATCATGGGGTTGCGTGCTGTTGTACGCCGTACTTTGTCCAAAGGCGATCCAGTTCACCCTTTTGTTGCAGCGCTGCCAGCCACTGTTCCAGCTGGGCAGGGGTAATGGGGGCCGCGGGGTGGAGGATGGCGCGGTGCTGGTAATGCTGATCCCATTTTTGCGAGATCAGCAGCTGTTCAGCGGTGCCGGGATGGGCCAACAGATACTGGTTAAGGTATGAGACGTTGAGAATGGCTACCTCACCGCGCCCTTTGAGCAGGGCTTGCAGGGCACTGATGTTGTCCTTGACCAGGGTGATATTGAGCTTGCGCTGCAGGTAGACGGGATCGGCATTGAACTGGCCAATGCCGTAGTGGTAGCCGGTCACCCCGATGAGATGATGGCTGGCCGGATCGTCAAAAAAGCGCTGATCCCGGCCTGCTTTGCGCAGTGCCACATAGACTTCGCCACCGCCGAGAAAGGGGGTTGTCATCTTCAACTTGTCGGTTTGCCAGCCCCATTTGCTGTCTTCAAACAGCATCAGCGAGAAGCGGCCCAGATCGAGTGCCTTGTAGCGATTGGCGGCCGAGGTGGGCACAAAGATAAATGTCACCTCTTGCTGGATCTCGTTGAGCTTGGCGATGAGGTCCAGCGTCAGACCTTCATAGTGGTCATCCGACACTTTGACTACGAACGGGGCATAGGGATAACCGCCGACCTTGATGAGGGGGTAGCTCCAACCGGACAGACTGAACAGAAGTAAAAACCAGCACCAATATCTCATGGTCGTCCCAAGGCAATTGCATAACCCCAGATTCGGTTAATCTGCGCCGCTTTTCAAGTTGTTAAGGGAATTAACGCAGCGCTGCTCGGCAGCCTCCAGCTCGGCCATCACCATCTGGATATCTTCCAGTTGCTGGCGCAGGGCGCAGCGCTTTTCCTCGATGAGCTGGATCATGGAGTGGAGCTGGGTTTTGCTCGAGCGGTCGGTGTCATACATCTCGAACAGCTCACGGATCTCGGCCAGGCTGAACCCCAGCCGTTTGCCGCGCAGGGTCAACTTGAGCCGGATCTTGTCCCGATGGCTGTAGATGCGGGTCTGCCCCTCCCGCTGCGGGGTGAGCAGCCCCTCGTCCTCGTAGTAGCGGATAGTGCGCGGTGTGACATCGAACTCGTGGGCCAATTCCGAGATACTGTAGGTGACCTCCTTGCCGGGCAGGGAACGGGACATGGTCATGATTCCTGTTGCTGGGCGTGTGGCTGGCAGAGGCGGGCACGCAGTCGCTCGGCATTGGCGTGCAGGGCCTGACCGACCCGTGAGCCGTTGGGGCGAGCGAGCAGCTCGCTCACCCACTGGCCGGTGGCCGCCAGTTTGTCGAGATCCACCCCCGTCGTCATGCCTAGGCCGTGCAGCAGGTAGACCACCTCCTCTGACGCCACATTGCCGGAGGCGCCTGGGGCATAGGGGCAGCCGCCAAGCCCCGCCACCGAGCAGTCGATGGTGCGAATGCCGCGTTCCAGCGCGGGTAGCAGGTTGGCCAACCCCTGGCCGTAGGTGTCGTGAAAATGGACCGCGAGTCGCCCTGCCGGGATCTCGTGCAGCACAGCATCCAGCATGGGCGCCACCGTGCCCGGAGTGCCGACGCCAATGGTGTCCCCCAGCGAAATTTCGTGGCAACCGAGATCCAGCAACTGTTCGGCCATGGCGGCGACCCGTTTCGGGCGGGTCGGGCCGTCGAACGGGCAGGCGATGACGGTGGAGAGGTAGCCGCGCACCTTGATGCCGAGGCGGCGAGCTTCCTGCACCAGCGGGGCGAAGCGCACCAGCGACTCCTCCACGCTGATGCCGATATTGGCGCGGGTAAAACCGTCGGAGCAGGCGGTGAAGAGGCCAATCTCATCGGCGCGGGCGGCAATGGCAGCCTGCAAGCCTTGCAAATTGGGCACCAGGGCACCGTAACGGGTTGAGCCCTTGCGCGGCAGTGCCTGAAAAAGTGCTGCGGAGTCCGCCATCTGCGGCACCTTTTTCGCAGAGACAAAGGCACCCACCTCGATGCGCTGCAGACCGCTGTCGGTAAGGCGCTGGATCAGCTCCAGCCGCTGTACCAGGGAGAGGGGCGCAGCTTCATTTTGCAGGCCATCTCGCGGTCCCATCTCCACCAGACTGACCCTGTCGTCACGGACGTCCTGTGATCGGTTCATGGGTGATCCTCCTGTGAAGTTGTCTCTTCGGCAAAGCGTACCAGCACGGCCCCCTGGCTTACCTGCTCGCCCTGTTTGCACTGCAGGGCTTGAATTACCCCGTCCCGCTCTGCACGCAACTGGTGTTCCATCTTCATCGCCTCCAGCACCAGCAGGGGTTGCCCCTTGCTGACCGTTTGTCCCTGCTCGATCAGCACGGCTACTACGATGCCGTGCATGGGAGCGATGGCACCCTGCGCCTTCTCGTTTGCCTGATCTTGGTGCTGACTGTGCAGCTGATTATCGGCTGCGAAACGGATGCGCTGGCCCGCCAGGGTCATGATGAAGGTTGCCTCCGAGCCTGCGACCGTCTGTATGGGGATTTGTTGCCAGCAGCCACCCTGTTGCAGGCGGATATGCTCGTCACCTCTCTGGTAGCAACGGGTCTCCCCTTGCCACTCAAACTGGCCGCCATGATCGTTAAGGGTCAATACCCGGTGCTCATCACCGATGCGCACCGCCGCTGTCCAGCAGCGATCCGGCCCCAGCCGAAATCCGCAGGCTTGCTGCCAGGGGGAGGTGCCCGCAGGGCGGCTCGCCAGCCAGAGGGCGGCCAGCGGCCAGGCGAGCTCAGGAATGGGTTGCGCTGTGGTAGGGATGGGCCACTGGGTATGGTGGCCCATGGCCAGGACGTCAGGCTCTTCACACAGGCGCAGCAGCAGCGGGCCGTTGTGCACCAGCGGGCCGAGATCCAGCGCCGCCAGCGCATCGGCCAGTTTGGCGAACGCCTCGGCGCGGCTTTGGCCGTGGGCGATCAGCTTGGCGATCATGGGATCGTAATAGGGGCTCACCTCATCGCCAGCGGTAACGCCGGTGTCGATGCGCACGCCAACGGGCCAGTGGAGCCAGTGGATAGGCCCGCTGGCAGGCAGAAAACCGGCCGCCACATCTTCGGCGTAGAGGCGCGCCTCCACCGCGTGGCCGCGCAGCACTACTTCCTCCTGGGTGAGTGGCAGCGGCTTGCCTTCGGCCACCGCCAGCTGCCAAGCCACCAGATCCTGCCCGGTCACTGCTTCGGTGACCGGATGCTCTACCTGCAGCCGGGTGTTCATCTCCATAAAGAAGAACTCATCCTTGCAGAGCAGGAACTCGATGGTGCCCGCCCCCTGATAGTGGATGGCTTTGGCTGCGGCCACGGCCGCATCCCCCATTGCGCGGCGCAGAGCCGGAGGGATGTCGGGGGCGGGCGCCTCTTCGATCACCTTCTGATGGCGTCGCTGCAAGGAGCAGTCCCTGTCCCCAAGATAGATGGCGTTGCCGAGGCTATCGGCAAAGACCTGTACTTCCACATGGCGAGCTTGGGGCAGATAACGCTCCAGCAGCACCAGATCGTCACCAAAGGCAGCCTTGGCTTCCCGTTTGACTGCCGCCAGCGACTCGTCAAAGTCGGCCAGCTGATCGACCCGGCGCATCCCCTTGCCACCGCCGCCACTGGCGGCCTTGATAAGTAGCGGGAAGCCAATCTGGCTCGCCTGATCGCGCAAGACGTTCTGCCGCTGATCCGTGCCGTGATAGCCGGGCAGTACAGGTACACCGGCCGCCTGCATCAGCGCCTTGGCGCCCGATTTGTCGCCCATGGCGAGAATGGCGGCGCCGCTTGGGCCGACAAAACGTAGGCCACGCTGCTCGCAGGCGGTGGCAAAATCGCTGTTTTCCGACAGAAAGCCGTAACCGGGATGGATGGCATCGGCGCGCGCCCCTTTGGCAATCTTCAGCACCTTGCCGGTGTCCAGATAGCTCTCTCTGGCCGGTGCGGGCCCCAGATGCCAGGCCTCATCGGCCAGACGGGTGTGCATGGCGTGGGCGTCGGCGTCGGAGTAGAGGGCGATGGTGTGAATGCCGAGGCGTTTCGCCGTTTTGATGATGCGCACAGCAATCTCGCCGCGATTGGCGATTAGCAGGCGCTTAATCTGAGTGTGATGGGTCATGTCTCATCCTTGAAACGGGGGCGCCAGGCGGGAGGGCGTTTGTCGAAGAAGGCTTGCATCCCCTCCTGGGCTTCGAGCCCCACCCGAACCCGGGCGATGGTCTCGACGGTTTTCTCTTCGTGCAGGCGGGAAGGATGGGCCTCTATCACCGCCAGCAGCCGTTTGGTCTCTTTCATTGCCTCCGGCCCGTTGCGGCACAGACGAAGGGCCTGCGCCCGCCCCTCCGCCAGCAGTTGATCCGGTTTGCAGAGTTGGTGTGCCACATTGAGCCGACAGGCGGTGATGGCATCAAACGGCTCGGCACTGAGCATGTAGCGGCGCGCCTGACGCATTCCCATTGCACGTACCACGTAGGGGCTGATCACCGCAGGCACTAGCCCGAGGCTTACCTCGGAGAGGCAAAAGCGCGCATCATCGCTGGCCAGCACCAGATCGCAGGCACAGATCAGCCCCAGCGCCCCGCCGTAGGCGGCGCCCTGTACCAGTGCCACCGTGGGGAAGGGGAGCTCGTCGAGGGTCTGCATCAGCCGGGCCAGTACCCGGGCGTCTTCGCGATTCTTGTCAAACGAGGAGGGATCGAAATCGGCGTGGGCCAGATTGCGCATCCAGTTGAGGTCGGCGCCCGCGCAAAAGTGTTTGCCCTCGGCACGTAGCAGCAGGGCGTGGGGACGCTCGGCGAGATCATGACCATGGAGATGGGCCAGATCATCGAGGCAGTCGAGCAGCCCCAGCATCAGCTCGGCATCAAAGGCGTTGTGGCGGGCCGGGCGCGACAGCACCAGCTCGGCCAGCGGGCCGTGCCGTTCCAGCCGAAACGGGCCCTGTGTTGAAGAGCCAAGTGCTGAGGAAGTAAGTGGATCTGACATAGGTTTGCTCCTTACATCCGGAAGATGCCGTACTGCTCGGGTTCTGCGCGGGCCCCCTGACAGGCGGCGAGCGCCAGCGCCAGCACGATGCGGCTCTGGGCCGGGTCGATGACGCCGTCATCCCACAGGTGAGCGCTGGCGTAGTAGGGGTGACCCTGGCGCTCATACTGCTCGATCACCGGGGCACGGATGGCGGCCGCCTCCTGCTCGCTCAAATCTTTGCCCTCGGCAGTCAGCTTGTCTCGACGCACCTGCACCAGCACTCCGGCAGCTTGTTCGCCACCCATGACAGAGATGCGGCTGTTGGGCCAGCTAAAGAGAAAATCGGGTTCATAGGCGCGGCCACACATGCCGTAGTTGCCGGCACCAAAGCTGCCGCCGACGATGATCGTTACCTTGGGAACCCGGCTGCAGGCCACTGCGGTGACCAGCTTGGCGCCGTGCTTGGCGATCCCCTCTTTTTCTGCGCTACTCCCCACCATAAAGCCGGTGATGTTCTGCAAAAAGAGCAGCGGAATGGCTCGGCGGTTACAGAGCTGGATAAAGTGGGCCCCCTTCTGGGCGCTGTCGCTGTGCAGCACGCCGTTGTTGGCGAGGATCCCCACTTCCATGCCGCAAATACGGGCAAAGCCGGTTACCAGAGTGGTGCCGAACAGCGCCTTGAATTCGTCAAAGTCAGAGCCATCCACCAGTCGGGCGATCAGCTCCCGCGCATCGTAAGGGCGTTTGAGGCTGGAGCCCACCAGACCGTAGAGCTCCTCTATGGGGTAGCAGGGAGGCTCGTAGCCGGGGCTGCTCTCTAACGGCTCGTTACCCAGATGAGTAACCAGCGTGCGGGCGATGGCCAGCGCATGGGCATCGTCATGTGCCATGTGATCTGCAACGCCGGAGTGGGCGCAGTGCACCTCGGCGCCGCCTAGGGCCTCGGCGCTGATCTCCTCACCGGTGGCGGCCTTGACCAGCGGTGGGCCCGCCAGAAAGATGGTGGCTTGGCTCTTGACCATGATCGACTCGTCCGCCATGGCGGGCACATAGGCGCCGCCTGCGGTACAGAGCCCCATTACGACCGCCAGCTGGGGAATGTTCTGGGCCGACATGCGGGCCTGGTTGTAGAAGATGCGGCCAAAGTGGTCCCGGTCGGGGAATACCTCATCCTGCATCGGCAGAAAGGCGCCGCCGGAATCCACCAGATAGAGGCAGGGGAGGCGCAGCCGCTCGGCGATGGCCTGGGCGCGCAGATGTTTTTTCACCGTGAGCGGGTAGTAGGTGCCGCCCTTCACGGTGGCGTCGTTCACCACCAGCATGCACTGGCGCCCTGACACCCGGCCGATGCCGGTGATGATGCCGGCGGCGGGCACCGGTTCGTCATAGACCTGCCAGCCGGCTAGCGCCGAGAGCTCGAGAAACGGGGAACCTGCGTCGAGTAGCTGATTGATGCGCTCGCGGGGTAGCAGCTTGCCACGGGCCTGATGGCGGGCGTTGTTGGCCGCGCCGCCCCCTTGCGCGATCTCGGCAATGCGGGCATTAAGGTCGTCCACCAGCCCCTGCATGGCGGCCCGATTGGCCGCATATTCCGGGCTCGCTGTGTCAAGGTGGGAGTGGATACGACTCATGCGTTCTCCCCCATCAGTTCGCGACCGATCAGCCAGCGGCGGATCTCCGAAGTGCCGGCGCCGATCTCGTAGAGCTTGGCGTCCCGCAGCAGGCGACCGGTGGGGTATTCGTTGATGTAGCCGTTGCCGCCGAGCAGTTGAATGGCATCGAGCGCCATCTGGGTGGCATTTTCGGCGGCAAACAGGATGGCTGCGGCGCAATCTTTGCGGCTGGTGCGGCCCTGATCGCAGGCACTTGCCACCGAATAGACTAGTGCCCGGCTGCTGGCGAGGCGGGTATACATGTCGGCCAGCTTGCCCTGCACCAGCTGGAACTCGCCGATGGCCTGGCCGAACTGCTTGCGCTCGCGCACATAGGGGAGCACCACGTCCATGCAGGCCTGCATGATGCCAAGGGGGCCGGCCGCCAGTACCACCCGCTCGTAGTCGAGCCCGCTCATCAGTACCTTGACTCCGCCATGCAAGGTGCCCAGCAGGTTCTCCTGCGGCACCCGGCAGTTGTCGAACACCAGCTCGCAGGTGCTGGAGCCGCGCATCCCCAGCTTGTCGAGCTTCTGGGCGGTAGAAAAACCGGGAGTGCCGGCTTCAACGATAAAGGCAGAAATTCCTTTGGGGCCTGCACTGGTATCTGTCTTGGCATAGATGACGAAGGTGTCGGCATCGGGCCCGTTGGTGATCCACATCTTGTTGCCGTTCAGCACGAAGTGATCGCCCTCGCGCTCCGCTGTGAGGCGCATGCTCACCACATCGGACCCGGCGCCCGGCTCGCTCATGGCCAGCGCCCCCACATGCTCGCCGCTCACCAGCGGGGGGAGGTAGCGCGCTTTTTGCTCCGCCGTGCCGTGGCGGTGGATCTGATTGATGCAGAGATTGGAGTGGGCGCCGTAGGAGAGGCCGACCGAGGCGCTGGCGCGGCTTACCTGTTCCATCACCAGCACGTGGGCCAGATAGCCTAGGTTCACCCCATCATACTCCTCCGCCACCGTGATGCCGTGCAGCCCCAGCTCACCCATCCGGGGCCAGAGATCACGTGGAAAGGCGTTGCTCTGATCGATCTCGCTGGCGCGCGGGGCGATCACTTTCTGGCAGAAGGCCGCAACCTGTTCGGTCAGGGCATTCAGGGTCTCATCCATCTGCATCCATGCTCTCCTTGCGGATATGACAATCGGGTAGGAAGGTGGGTTCGACCGGCTGACTCGGCGTTACGGCTGGCAGTGGTCGGTCCATTTTTGTACTTCACTTCTGTCACAAGTTTACGTTAGCGTAAACGTAAATCAATTGTTAATCTGTTGTGTGTCGATTGATGGGTGGTAGTGAGAGCGTCAGCAGCTACCACGACAACAGCGCCATAGTGGCAGATCCGAATGACCAGTGTGTGGGCGCCGCGTCATAAAGCACTAACTCAGGAAAAGAAGCGCAGGGCAACAAGCGCGGGGCAACAAGGGAGCGAACGACAAGATGGATTTTACCCTGACCGATGATCAACAGGCGTATGTGGAGGCGGCCGCCGCCTTTGCCGATGAGGCGCTCAAACCCCATGCCGCGCGCTGGGACAAGGAGCATGAGTTTCCGATCCCGACTATCAAGCAGGCGGCCGGGCTAGGTTTTTGCGGTCTCTATACCCCGGAGCAGTTTGGCGGATTGGGGCTGCCTCGCCTCGATGCGAGCCTCATCTTTGAACGCCTCGCCATGGGGTGTACCTCGACCACGGCGTATCTGACCATCCACAACATGGTGAGCTGGATGCTGGGTAGTTGGTTGCCCACCGAGGTTGCCAAAGAGTGGGTGCCCAAACTGGCCAGCGGCGAAATACTGGGCTCCTATTGCCTCACCGAGCCGGGGGCGGGTTCCGATGCGGCGGCCCTCAAGACCCGAGCGGTGCGCGAGGGTGACAGCTACCTCATCGAGGGAACCAAGGTCTTTATCTCGGGGGCGGGCAGCACCGACGTGCTGGTGGTGATGACGCGCACCGGTGGGGAGGGGGCGAGTGGGATCTCCGCCTTTATGGTGCCGGCCGACAGCGCGGGCATCGTCTATGGCAAGCCCGAAGAGAAGCTGGGCTGGAACAGTCAGCCGACCCGGGAAGTGGCGTTCAACGGGGTGCGCATTCCCGCCCGCTACCGGCTGGGTGCAGAGGGGGAAGGGTTTAAATTCGCCATGCAGGCCCTCGATGGAGGGCGCATCAATATCGCCACCTGTTCGGTGGGCACCGCCCAGCAGGCGCTGGACGATGCGCTGGCCTATGTGCAGCAGCGCCAGCAATTTGGTCGCCCGATCAGCGAATTCCAGAGCGTGCAGTTTCGCCTGGCAGATATGGCGACCGAGCTGGCTGCCGCCCGCCTGCTGGTGCGTCAGGCCGCCGACAAGCTGGATCGCGGGGCACCCGACAAGAGTGCCTGGTGCGCCATGGCCAAACGTTATGCTACCGATGTGGGTTATCGAGTCTGTGATGAGGCTCTGCAACTCTTTGGCGGCTATGGTTATATCCGCGAGTATCCGCTCGAGCGCTATCTGCGCGATACCCGGGTACACCGCATTCTGGAGGGCACCAACGAGGTGATGCGACTCATCATCGCGCGCCGCCTGCTGGCCGATCCCGGTTTGTCGCTGGGCTAACCGGTGGTCGCATCAAGGGTGTGTTGCCTGCCACCCGATTTGCACCATGCCATGCCGGTTTCGGCTTTGTGAGCCAGCCACAGGTTGGTGTCATTCAAGCCTGTCATCATGGCGGCAGCTTCATCGACAAGGACAATGTTATGACAAGGATCAGACTTGAATATCATGGCCACGTGGCTTATATCACCCTCGACCATCCCCCTGCCAACACCTGGACCCTCGCCAGCCTGCAGGCCTTTTTGCAGATGATAGTGGAGCTCGATAGCCGTCCCGATGTGGTGGCGCTGGTGATCCGCGGCGCGGGCGACAAATTTTTCTGCGCCGGTGCCGACCTCAATATGTTTGTCGAGGGGGATGTCGAGCGGGCTCGTCAGGTGGTCGATGTCTTTGGCAAGGCCTTCGAGGCGCTGACCCGTTTTCACGGGGTCAGCATCGCCGCCATCAATGGCTATGCCATGGGGGGCGGGCTGGAAGTAGCGCTGGCCTGTGATATCCGCATCGCCGAGCAGCAGGCGCTGCTGGGACTGCCGGAGGCATCGGTCGGTTTGCTTCCCTGTGCGGGAGGCACCCAGCGCCTGACCGAGCTGGTGGGGCCGGGCTGGGCCAAGCGGATGATCCTCTGCGGTGAGAAGGTGAGTGCCTCGGTGGCCTACGAAATGGGGCTGGTGGAGGAGGTGGTGAAAACCGGTCAGGCGTGGGAGGCGGCGCACCAGATGGCCCATCTGGTGGAGCGCCAGAGCCCGAGCGCCCTGCGCGCCTGCAAAACCCTGATCAATCAGGGCCGCAGTGGCCCGCGCGATGCGGCCCTGCCCCTTGAGCAGGCGCTGTTTCTCGATCTCTTTACCGATGCCAACCAGCGTGAAGGGGTGGCTGCCTTTCTGGAGAAACGCTCACCACGCTGGCAATATGGCCCAACAAAATAAATCCATACGGAGCCGTTTATGAGTGAGCCGGTCAAGATTAGCTGCCATCCCACCGAAGATGGCCATCAGATCGGGGTGTTGACCCTCGACAGCCCTGCGTCTCTCAACGCATTGAGCCTGCCGATGATCCAGATCCTGCAACAGACGCTGACCCGTTGGGAGCAGGATCCCGCCATCGTCTGTGTGCTGCTGCAGGGGGCGGGTGAGAAGGCATTTTGTGCCGGCGGCGATATCCGCTCCTTCTATTACCGCAAGCAGGAGGCGAGCGGATCGGAACTGTTCGAATATGCCCGCGACTTTTTCGAGCAGGAGTACCGGCTCGACCACCATATCCACGGTTACAGCAAGCCCCTGATCTGCGTGGCGGACGGTATCTGCATGGGGGGCGGCATTGGCCTGTTTGCCGGAGCCGATTTTCGGGTTGTCACCGAAAGAAGCCTGTTCGCCATGCCGGAGGTGACCATCGGCCTCTACCCCGACGTGGGGGCAAGCTGGTTTTTAAGCCGGATGCCGGGGCGACTCGGGCTCTGGCTTGGTTTGACTGGCGCCCGCTTCAACGGGAGTGATGCCATCGGTCTTGGGCTGGCGGATCACGCCATCGCCAGTGGCGAGCGCAGTGCGCTGCTGTCACACCTCGCCGTACTCGACTGGACTGGCAGTAGTGATCCCCGTGAGCAGATCGATCTGCTGTTCAGAGGGTTACATGTTGAGGTAGTGGCTCGGTTGCCTGCGCCAGTGCTGTTGCCCCATCAACGGAGGGTCGATGCTCTGCTGGCTGGACGCACGCTGCAAGGGGTATTGGCGCGGTTGTTCGAAGCTCAGTTCGATGAACAGGAGACGGTACTCCGGCAGGCGCAACAGATCTGTCGCCCCGGCAGTCCCATCAGCCGTGCCATCCTCTGGCGCCAATATTGGCAGGCTCGCCGCCAATCCCTGGCCGAGGTATTTGCCGAGGAGCTGACCCTCTCGGTCAACTGCGTGCTGAAGGGGGATTTTGTGGAAGGGGTGCGAGCATTGCTGATCGACAAGGATAAAGATCCCCGCTGGCAGCCAGTGCCTTTGGAAGGGGAGTGGCTGGATGAGTTCTATCGCTGGCCGCAGGGGCGCAATCCATTGGCCTGCAAGGAATAGCAGGTTGGCAACCTGCGCACGCGCCATCAGTAACGCAAGGAGCAAGCGGGATGACAAGGATAGGATTTATCGGGCTCGGCAACATGGGGGGACCCATGGCAGCCAATCTGGCCAAGGCCGGGCATACAGTGCGGGTGTTTGATCTGGTTGCGCAAAACGTTGAGCGAGCCATTGCTGCTGGCTGCATCGTCGCGGGGGATGCCCGCGAAGCGGTGACCGGCTGCGAGGTTGTGATCAGCATGCTGCCTGCCGGTGAGCATGTGCGCAGCCTCTGGTTGGGCGAGAGTGATGGTGAGCGGGGCGGGCAGGATCTGCTGGCGGCATTGCCTGCCGGTGTGCTGGTGATCGACTGCTCCACCATAGATGTCGACTCTGCCCGTCAGGTTGGGGAGGCGGCCCGCACACGCGGCTTGCGCTTTATCGACGCCCCCGTCTCGGGCGGTGTCGCCGGTGCGGCAGCCGGGACGCTCACCTTTATCGTCGGCGGTGAGCCAGCCGATTTTGATGCGGCCAAGCCCGTACTGGCCTGCATGGGGCAGAATCTGTTTCACGCCGGGGCGCTGGGGGCGGGGCAGATCGCCAAGATGTGCAATAACATGCTGCTCGCGATCCATATGGCGGGCACGGCCGAGGCGTTGGCCCTCGGGGTCAAGGAGGGGCTGGATCCCGCCGTGCTCTCCACCATCATGGGCAAGAGCTCCGGCAACAACTGGAGTCTTGAGCGCTACAACCCCTGGCCCGGGGTGATGGAGAATGTCCCTGCCGCCCGCAACTATCAGGGGGGCTTTATGACCCGGCTGATGGTGAAAGATTTGGGGCTCGCCATGGCGCTGGCCGAGCATGGCCACAGCGCTGTGCCCATGGGGGCGCTGGCCCGCAACCTGTTCAACCTGCATGCCGCTCAGGGGCAGGGGAGTCGCGATTTCTCCAGCATCGTCGAACTCTATCTGGATAAACAGGGTCCCGTCTGACGGGCCACCTCTCTTCAAGGCATCTCCCTTCGACCAGCTACAAGGAGCATTGATGGATATCAAAGATAAGGTCATCGTTATTACCGGCGCTGGACGTGGCTTGGGACGGGCCATTGCGCTGGCTCTGGGCGCACAGGGGGCGGCGCTGGCGCTGCTCGACATCAATCGCGCCGATCTGGAGGCGACCGCAATCATGGTTTGCAGCCAGAATGGTCAGTGCGATCAAGATAGCCAGTGCGAGCTGTTTGTCTGCAATGTGGCGAGCGAAGCCGAGGTCGAGGCCGTGTTTGCTGCCATCAAGGGGCGTTTTGGCGTGCTGCACGGTCTTATCAACTGCGCCGGCATTTTGCGCGATGGCATGCTGATCAAGGTGAAAGAGGGTGAGCTGGTGGAGAAGATGACGCTGGCCCAGTGGCAGAGCGTCATCGATGTGAACCTCACTGGTACCTTCCTCTGCGGTCGTGAAGGGGCGGCGCTGATGGCGCAAGGGGGGCAGGGGGGCGTCATCATCAACATCTCCTCCATCGCCCGCGCCGGCAATATTGGCCAGAGCAACTATGCCGCCAGCAAGGCGGGGGTCGCCTCGCTGGTGGTGACCTGGGCGCGGGAGTTGGCGCGCCATGGCATTCGGGTGATGGGGATTGCCCCCGGGGTGTTTGCCACCGACATGACGGCGGCGATGAAGCCGGAGGCGATGGCGCGGATGCAGCAGGCCATTCCGGTCGGCACCCTTGGCGAGGCGCAACAGCTGGCCGAGACGGTGAGCTTTATTTTTGCCAACGATTATCTGTCGGGGCGGATGATTGAACTGGATGGCGGTTTGCGTTTATAGGGATTTACATAATGGGCCCCGGTGTTTCCACCAGGGCTTTTTTATGCAGATTATTTATACAGAGAGCGCCTGAATGGCGATGCATAGGAACCATGCGAGTCAGGTTGTGTTGGCAGAAAAATGAGAAATATCAATGGGTCTTGGTTAATTTGAGCCAGCTCACAGGCCATATGGGTCAGTGCTGTAAAATTGCGCGCGGTCAAGGCGGTGCATGATTGACGGGACGAGGGATTGCGGTCGGAATAGTCATGCAATATAGTTGCCGCCTTTTTCACGGGGTCAGGATTCCCAGCCCCTCCCATATTGCGCGCAGTATGAATACGGACGCTCTGCCGCCGCCTAAATAAACAGGATTGAAATGGACAAGAAACTAGGGCTGGGCGCCCTCATTTCGCTGGTGATCGGCTCTATGGTCGGCGCCGGGGTCTTCAGTCTGCCACAAAACATTGCTGCGCATGCCAGTGCCGGGGCGGTCGCCCTGGGTTGGGCCATCACCGGTCTTGGCATGATCTGTCTCGCGCTGGTCTATCAGAACCTCTCCATGCGCCGCCCCGATCTCGATGGCGGTATCTTCAGCTATGCCAAGGCCGGTTTCGGCGATTTCATCGGTTTCAACGCCGCCTGGGGTTACTGGCTCTGCCAACTGCTGGCCAACGTCTCTTACGCCATCGTAGTGTTCAGCGCCCTGAGCTACTTCTTCGATACGCCGGACAACGTCATCTTCGGTGACGGCAATACGCCGGTCGCCATCACGCTGGCCTCCATCCTGATCTGGTCGGTGCATGCGCTGGTGCTGCGCGGGGTGCAGGTCGCTGCGCTGGTGAATATCGTCACCACCATCGCCAAGATGGTGCCGCTCATCGTCTTCTGTGTCGCGATCCTGCTGGCCTTCAACATGGATACCTTCACTCTGGATATCTGGGGCCAGAACAACATGGAGCTGGGCTCCGTGATGGATCAGGTCAAGTCCACCATGAAGGTGACTCTCTGGGTCTTTATCGGTATTGAAGGGGCCGTGGTGGTCTCTGCCCGTGCCCGTCATCGCAAGGATGTCGGCCGTGCCACCGTGCTGGCGCTGCTCGGCGCCCTGACGCTCTACGTGATGGTGACCTTGTTCTCGCTGGGTGTCATGAGCCAGCCGCAACTGGCGGCGCTCAAGAACCCTTCGACCGCCATGATCCTCGAGGCCGTGGTCGGCCCCTGGGGCGCCTGGCTTATCAACATCGGTCTGGTGGTGTCTGTGATGGGGGCTCTGCTCAGCTGGACAGTGCTGGCCGCGGAAGTGCCCTACATCGCAGGCAAGACCGGCGTCTTCCCGGGTTGGTTTGCCAAGGAGAACAAGAATGGCTCGCCGCAAGTGTCGCTCTGGTGCTCCACCTGTCTGGTGCAGATCTTCCTGATCATCATCTACTTCCAGAGCAGCACCTATCTGGCGCTGGTCAACATCGCCACCTCGGCGGCGCTGGTGCCCTACGTTTTCTCCGGTGCCTATGGCCTGAAGCTGGCATTGAAAGGGGAGACCTATCAGGGTCAACCTCATCAGCGCAAGCGTGACCTACTGTTGGCTCTGGTGGCGACCGTTTACGGTTGCTGGCTGGTCTACGCTGCAGGGGTCGAGTATCTGCTGCTGGTGGCGCTACTCTACAGCCCGGGCATTTTCATCTACTGGAAGGCGCGTCAGCATCACGGTCTGCGCGGCCTTAACCGGCTGGAGCAGGGGATGACGGCGGCTCTGCTCGGCTGCGCCGTGCTGGCCTTCTACAAGGTGATGGACGGTACCATTCCCTTAAGCTAACCGGCACAATAAAGAGATGGCCCTCGGGCCATCTCTTTTTTTTCATGCTGATATCCAGTGTCGTCCGGCCGAGTTGGCCGTTTATCGTTCAAAACAGGAATTTTTATGCTGTTTATGGGTTACCTCCTGCTGGGCGCCTTTGCCGGTATGCTGGCGGGACTGTTCGGGATCGGCGGCGGTCTTATCATTGTCCCCGTGCTGGTCATGACCTTTCGCGCTCAGGGTATCGACCCTGAAATAATTACCCATCTGGCCCTCGGCACCTCGTTGCCCACCATGATCTTTACAGGATTCAGCTCGCTTAGAGCACATCAGGAAGCGGGCGCCGTCGACTGGGTAATGATCCGCCGTCTTGGCGCCGGCATGCTGATCGGCGGCTGGCTCGGTGGCATGACCGCCAATCTGCTCAGTGCCAGCACCCTCAATATCATCATCGGCTGTTTCGCCTGGAGCATGGCATTGCAGATGGGGCTCAACCTCAAGCCCAAAGCGGAGCGCCATATGCCGGGGGCGCTCGGCACAGGCATCGCCGGTACCATCATTGGCTGGATGTCAGCGCTGTTTGGTATTGGCGGTGGCTCGCTGACCGTCCCTTACCTGAGCTGGAACTCGGTGCCAATGCGCAATGCGGTCGCTGCCTCTGCAGCCTGCAGCATGCCCATCGCGCTGGCGGGTAGCCTGAGCTACCTCTATGCAGGGTGGGATCATGCAGATCTGCCCGAGTGGAGTGTTGGCTACATCTATTTGCCCGCCCTGCTGGGCATTGTGCTGACCAGCACCCAGTTTGCCCGCATTGGTGCCAAACTGGCACACTGCCTGTCACCAAAACGCCTCAAGCAGGCATTTGCCCTGTTGATGCTGCTGGTGGGCGCCAAATTTATGCTGTTTAGCTGATTCATTCGGCAGATTGTTGAAAAATAAGGCGAACGAGCTATTGAACGGCAGAAAGCCATTGCATTGAGAGGTCAGTTTGCCTATTCTCCTCGCCGGTGGTCCTATTGGTCCTCTCGCATTGATAACCCGTCGACCTGGTCAGGACCGGAAGGTAGCAGCCAAGGCGGGGGACTCGAGTGCCGGGATGTGGCTGGTAGGGCCACCACTTGTTTCTGCAATTCAATAAGTTAGCTTCCTAAAGCCCTTGGTCATCCACTTTGTGTGGACGACGAGGAGCTCATCGATGAATCTCTGGCTCAGTCCCCACGGCATCTGGTATTACCGGAAAGTCACCACGCTCCCCTGTGGTCGTCGTAAAGAGATCAAAAAATCCCTGCATACCCGAGACAAACTTTGTGCACGTCACAAGGTGACCCAGCTGCTTGCCTGCGTGCGTTCCAGACCGAAATCTGGCGTTGAGCCTGCTGAGGCATCAGAGACCCCACCAAATCAATCGAGCACCAAGCCGGTAGCTCGGGCGGTTAAACCGCTTGCTCCGCTCCTGTCAGTCCTGAGTGACCGCTATCAGAAGGAGAAGGCCCTATCCTGGGCTCCCAAAGAGCGAAAGAACCAGAAAAACTATCTCGGCTCCTTTATCGAGGCACTGGGGGATCGCCCTGTGACCGGCTACAGCAAGGCTGACGTGGTCATGTTCAAGGATGGGCTACTGAACTCGGGTAAGAGTCCGGCCACCATCAACAAGTACCTCCAGAAGCTCTCCCTGTTGTTTAGCTGGCTGGCTAACCATCAGGAGGGGATCGTCAACCATTTCGCTGGGCTCAAGTTGCAGCGGGTCAAAGAGACCAAGGCCAGAAGTGGTTACACGATGGAGGAGAGGCAGAGGTTCGTCCAATGGGCGAAAAGGCAGGAGCCCTATCGCCGCTGGATAGCCCTGTTGGGGCTCTACACGGGGGCACGAGCCAACGAGATCTGCCAGCTCTATGCCGATGATGTTGTGCTGGTGGATAACATCTGGTGTATCAAAGTGCAGGCAGGTAGACCAGACCAGAAGCTCAAGACAGACAACAGCAAACGGCTCATTCCGATCCATTCGGCGGTGCTGGAGACTGGCTTCCTAGCATTTGTGCAAGAGAGGGTGGGGGGAAGGCTCTTCGTCGAACTGCCCCATCGCCAAGACGGCTACAGCCACCTTTGGGGGCAGTGGTTCAGCCGCAACCGGCCGGTGCCTAAAGATTTCCACAGTTTGAGACATACGGTAGCGACAATTCTGAAAGATAAAGGTATTCCTCTTCAATTTGCTGCCGCGATCTTGGGTCATACCAACGGAGCGATCAGTTATGACCGATATGGTGGTGGGGTAGCAGTTGAGAAGTTACAAGCCGCTATCGAAGCTGCACTATGAACGCGTTACATTGGTGAACATCTAATAGGTACTTCAACTCAAATAGCCACTATTAGCTGGATGCTAATGAGCACAAGGAAGAGCTCCGTTGGAACACAATAGGCCTGACACGGCACAATCTGATTTGAATGACTTGAAAGAGCAAATTGCGTTGGAGTACGGGCGATGTCTCCTCCAGCTACAGCAGTTTGAATTGATGCTCAAAGCAGCCCTGCCCACTATGAAGGTGAGCGGATTTTCGGATGAGCTGGTTGGCAACATTGAACGCTATCGCCAGTTTTTAGTTGGAAAGACGCTGGGGCATTTGGTTGGTCAGTGGAGCCAGAGAATTACGCTGGGCGATGAGCAAGAAATTGATGATGCCCTACACAACCGAGCGTACATCAGCATCAGCGTTGGTCTGGAAGACGGGGAATGGATGAGCGAAAAGCTCAAACAATTGGTCGAGTTGCGAAATGAGCTGGTGCATCATTTCCTGTCACGCTTTACGTTGAACTCGGAGGCCAGTTGCCAAGAGGCAATCAGTTATCTGTCTACTGCAGCAAGCACCATCAAGAGCAATAGGGATACGCTACAATCCCTCCTGATCGCTTTTGAAGAAAGTAAGAAGAGACTGCTTGAATTTATTAACTCACCTGTCGGAGAGAGTCTCTATTTGTACGGCATCATCCCGGGTGAACTTGTCGAGAATTGGGAAAATACCACCATTATCCAACAGCTGAAATTTGCAGAGCATTCCTTAGCCAAGAACGGCTGGGTACAGTTAAACGAAGCCATTTATAGCATTGGTCAACGGTGGCCAGACTTATCTCCAAAGCTGTACGGATGTAGTAGTTGGCGGGAGGTCATTCATTGTTCCCAGCTCTTCGAAGTAGACAAGCGGCTATCTCCCACAGGTGGAGTGACTTGGTATCGCACACGCCGAACCTAAATTGATACAGCAATGATGGTTTAGCAACAATCATCCCATCGATACAGATTTCCATAGCTTACGTTATGACGGTGAAGGATCACGGAGTACCGCCTCAGTATGGGGTAGTGATGTGGGCCATAACCGACAACGAAAAGGGGCCCGCAGGCCCCGAAAATATTATTGATTTGATGCAAGGCGGAGCGTGGGGGATGCACTTGGATAAGCATCAAATGCATCATCCCGTAACACAATCCCAATAATTGCAGCCTTGTTACGGTAGCGTGTTGCTTCGAACCCCTTATCCACAAGTTTTTTCTTGAGGATGATTTTACTCATGGTCCACTCTCCGTTCTGCTGAGCCCAGCGGCTAAAAGAAGCGTAGATCTCGTCCATTGTGCACTTGTAGTCACTGCTTGGCTGAGTGCACTCTTCCAAAAAGCTTCCCACCAGATCGGATTCGGCACGGTAGCTCTCGACATCGGCCTTGATGCTTGCTGGCATCGACCGTTTCAGCCCTTGTGCCAGCCACATCTGGGTGCCTTGGATGGCCCAGTTCAAGATACCTGGCAGTTCATCCTGAAGCTTCTGCATCAAGTACGGGTCTAATTGCTCTCCCGTAAATGCTGCATTGAAGGGGATCATCATCATCCGTCGCCACATGCCGGGACTGGTATCCCGGATCACAGGCTTGTGGTTCCCCACCATGACAAGTGAGAAGCGGGGACGGAACTCCATCTCGCTCTTGGCATAAGGGGCCCGAGCGACAATGATGTCGTCACCCGTCATGGCTTTCACTAGGTTCTCATCCATGCGAGAGCCCTCTGGTAGCTCATTAGCTACTACCAGTCGGGCGTCCACCAGCTTGGTCAACGATGGGTTCGGGCCGGTGCTGGCATTGCGGTTAAATAGCAAGACGTTACTGTTGATTTGCCGACTATAGTCCCCGAGCAGTTGCTGAATGACCGACATGAAGGTGCTCTTACCATTACAGCCATTACCATAGAGGAAGAACAACAATTGCTCGTCGGTGCGGCCCGTTATCCAGTAGCCCACACAGCGTTGCAGGAAGGTGGCCAGTTCGGTATCTCCACAGGTGATTTCACTGATGAATTGCTCCCAGCGTGGACAAGTAGCCCCCGAGATATAGACAGCAGGGCTGGCACTGGTCAGCAAATGGGCTCGGCGAGCAGCAAGGAAACATCCAGAGTTCAGATCGATAACCCCGTTACCGACACCAAGTAGCATGGGGTTGGCGTTGAGCTCGGCGAGTTTTATCTGCAGCATCGGTTTGGCTAACTCCAGCATGTTCTGGATGCTCGCCCGACTGAGGCAACGGGTGCCATAGCTGCGAACCATCTTGCCCCATTCCATAGCCTTCTCGTCATCCTTCTCTTTGGCTGTATCGAGTAGCTGCTTTGCAATCTGGTGGAGTTCTTCTCCTACTTGTTTGGCCATGAGCAAAGGGGTTTGGTTGTCTAGTTCCCAGTAGGTCCCATTGAAACAGAGGAAACTGCCAAACTCGGGCACATACTTGAGGTCATGGCCGCATAGTTCAACAAGCCGTTCAGCGTTTCGGCTGTCGTGGAACTCGACTGCCAAGATGGACTGACGGGGGACAATAGTGACGGATTCTGGTTGCAGATCATCATCTTGTGTACCCGTGGCTTCAACTACAGGTTCTCTCAGAGTAAATGCTGCTACCAGCTCCTGCAGAGGGAGTGGATTGTCGCCGTGCAGATACTCGTCGATGTCCTTCACACTATCTGGCAGTTTGACCTGAGTCAGTTTGAGGCCGAGCCGAGCCACCTTGGTGCGGTACTTGTCGCCAGCTTCGTCAGTGTCGAAGAAGGTCATGACATCTCGGTCGGCCAGTTCACGTCCAAGCCATTCCAACTGGGCCTGTGACAGTGTCCCGATGGTTGCTAGTGCGGGACCTGGCCAACCGGCATCCACCAGCGACAGCCGGTCATTCTCTCCCTCGACCAGGGCGACAGGGCCGGGGGCATTTAGACTCTCTTCCCCGTAGAACTGAACCCCGTTAAGCCAGTTTCGGCTCGGCAGTTGGAACTGGTGCTGCTTGTTTGGGTCCTTGAAGGTGAAGCGACTGACTTGTCCGTTGCGGTCGAAGTGCGGGAACACATAGACACCGCTCGGAAAGAAGTCATGAAGTTGGTCAGGGGCATTCTTGCGGGGCTTGACCAGACCGGATGCCAGCCTTTCTTCTTGGGAAAAGCCAGCATCCCGCAACGCTTTGTTCAGGCCACCGGAGAAACCGATGTCCAGCCCTACTAGCACCTCCTCAGAATGGCCACGGAGTTCCACCAGCTCCTCAATGTCCAGACGAGTTTGATAGTGGCGGGCAGCCAGATTGAATAGCTCCTGCAGGCGAGCTGGTGGAGCTGTGTAGACCGGTTGTTCCAAAGGTACGACCTTGGGTGTAGTGGGACTAGCCTCCAGTTCTCCCAGTAGCAGCAGGCGAGCAGCATCGTAGACATTTGGGGCTTGCTTGTATTTGACGATGAGGTCGAGGACATCACCATTCTCTTCACAGCTAAAACAGTGAAAGCTATTTGTTTCAGGATATAAGGTGAAACAATCGTTATGTCCGCACAGTGGGCAACTGCGATCATCCAGTCGATAGATCTCACCAAGTTGTTCTACGTCTTGCCCTGTAAGGGCTGAAGTGACATCAAGAATAGAGAATTTAGCCTTGATATCGGCAAGTTCGAAGTTGAGCGGGTAGCCAGCTTCGGCCAAAGCGAACTCGAGATCGCAATTTGTATGTTGAGACATGATTTCTCTCCAGTTTGACAATCAATTAATAACTCATTGTTTGACTGGCTAGATCTGCCATCTCAAAGGCTGATCGGCGGTCCGTCTACGTTCGAACAAAGGGTTGCCAGATGCTGAGGTAGTGGCCACCAGGAATCCATCATGGGAGCTGGCTTCATGGCCACGGGGACGTAAATTACCCAACACAAGGTCGAAATATACTCAGGGATGGATACACAACAAGAGTGAAAGCATTGCTTTTGCTGCCTTTATACTGTTTTTGAGATCAAACCTCCGAAACGGAGGGTTTGCAATTTGAGGTCAGATTTGATAATCCTAGCCTTCTTCGCTCGGCTTCAAAAAAGCTGCATATACAAAAACGAGATGCAGCGTTCTAGTTAGGGTAAGGGTTTAGCCGTAGAAGCCCCTCAACTTACACCTATGAGTCCCTTCTGCTTTATCCATGTATTCGACACTCTCCCCGTGCCAAAACGGGATGTAAGCCCTCAGGTTTATGTGCCAGTTTTTAAGCATATTTCTTAACTTTTTCATGTGGTTAACTAAATGAAAGGTTCTCTTAATCAGCCCAAAAATCGGCAGAGGGTATGTCTTTTAAGGCTGATTTCGCTTTGTTAATGGGGATGTAGGTCAGCACAAAATCGGCGTGTCAGTATGAAAATACGGCAGGGTATTCGGTTTGGTGACCAAAGTGGGGAAGAAAGGGTTGAGGATAACGGTTGGGATCACGCCCATAGCCAGTCCCCTGTGGTAAACTGCCCGCATTTCCGTTTGGTCCTGAATATGCCTCGGCAGTTCCCCATGTTTTGAGAATCCCAATGACCACCAATATCTCTTCCCTGGCTAGCCTGATCTGGTCGGTTGCCGACCTGCTTCGCGGTGATTTCAAACAGTCCCAGTATGGCCGCATCATCCTGCCCTTTACCGTACTGCGTCGTCTTGAGTGTGTGCTTGCACCAAGCAAGGCCCAGGTGCTGGCCATGGTAGATACCACCAAAGCCATGCCGGAGCTGGCCAAAGAGAAGCTGCTGCTCAATGCCAGCGGCCACGCCTTCTACAACAGCTCTCCGCTGGAACTGGCCAAGCTGGGTGAAACCCATGTGGGTGATAACCTAGATGCCTACGTGCGGGCTTTCTCCAAGGATGCTCGTGAGATCTTCGAGCACTTCAACTTCGATGCCAGCATCAACCTGCTGGAAGATGCCGACCTGCTCTACAAGGTGGTTCGCTCCTTTGCCAACGTGGATCTCTCCCCGGAAGCGGTGGACAACTACCACATGGGTCTGGTGTTTGAAGAGCTGATCCGCCGCTTTGCGGAAAGCTCCAACGAGACAGCCGGTGAGCACTTTACCCCTCGCGATATCGTGCGGCTCACCACCTCCTTGGTGTTTGCCGGTGATGATGAGGCTCTCGGCAAGCCGGGCATTGTGCGTTCTATCTATGACCCCACCGCGGGGACCGGTGGCTTTCTCTCTTGCGGCATGGAGTATCTGCACGAACTGAACCCCGCCGCACGGCTGGCCACCTTCGGTCAGGAGCTCAACCCCGAGTCCTACGCCATCTGCAAGGCCGACATGCTGATCAAGGGGCAGGAGATCAGCAACATCAAGCTGGGCAATACCCTCTCCGATGATCAGCTGCCCTTCAAGACCTTCGATTACTGCCTCTCTAACCCGCCATTCGGGGTGGACTGGAAAAAGGTCGAAAAACAGGTGCGGGATGAATCGACCAAGCTGGGCTTTAACGGCCGCTTTGGCCCAGGCTTGCCACGGGTATCTGACGGCTCCTTACTGTTCCTGATGCACCTTATCGCCAAGATGCAGCAACCCTCGGCCGAGTGTGTGGGCTCCAAGATCGGAATTATCCTCAACGGCTCACCGCTCTTTACCGGTGGGGCGGGCAGTGGCGAGAGCGAGATCCGCCGTTATATCCTCGAGCACGACCTGCTGGATGCGCTGGTGGCCCTGCCCACCGATATGTTCTACAACACCGGCATCGCCACCTATATCTGGGTACTCTCCAACCATAAACCGGCCGAGCGTAAGGGCAAGGTGCTGCTGATTAATGCCAGTGATATGCACAGTCCTATGCGTAAATCGCTGGGCTCCAAGCGCAAGCAGCTGAGCGATGAGGCGTTAAGCGAGATTGTCAGCCTCTATAGCCGCTACGAAGAGAGCCCGATCGCCAAGATCTTCCCCACCACTGCCTTTGGCTATCGCCGTCTGACCATTGAACGGCCGCTGAAACTGGCGTTCTATCCGCAGGATGCCGATCGTCTTGCCAGCCTCACTGCCGACAAGGGATGGGCCAAGCTCGATGGCACTTTGCAGTCTGCCATTCTGACCGCCTTGGGTCAGTTCTCTGAAGCCAAGTTGCTTTCTCGCGACAAATTCAAAAAGCAGCTGACCAAACTGCTGGGAGAGGTAAAGCTGCCTGCCCCAGCCTTTAAGCTGCTGGTAAGCCATCTGGCTGAGCAGGATGACGCCGCTGAAGTGTGTAAAGCCAAGGGCGAGCTGGAAGCCAACCCGGATCTACGGGATAACGAGAATGTGCCGTTGGGGGAGGATATCTATGACTACCTCAAGCGTGAGGTGCTGCCCCATGTGCCAGATGCCTGGATCGACACCAGCAAAACCGATCTGCTGGACGGGCAGGTAGGCATCGTTGGCTACGAGATCCCCTTTAACCGCCACTTCTATCAGTACCAGCCGCCCCGCGATCTGGCGGCTATCGATGCAGATCTCGATGCGGTGGCCAAGGATATTATGCAACTGCTGGCGGAGGTGCATTCATGAGCGGAGTAGTTGCTACAGCTCAGCAAAAGTTGATGGGTAAATATAAACCGTATCCTGAATATAAGGATTCAGAGGTTGAGTGGCTACACTCAATCCCTAAATACTGGCTGTCGACTAAAGTGAAATATGGATTCGATATAACACTAGGGAAAATGTTAACAAAAGAGCCGAAGGATAGTAGTTATGAACTTAAACCCTATCTGAAAGCGATTAATATTCAACCTGAAGGCATTAATGTATCTACTGTTGAAAAAATGTGGTTTTCTCCTTCTGAAATAAAATCGCTTCGGTTAAAAAGAAACGATGTATTGATTAGTGAGGGGGGAGATGTAGGTCGCGCTGCAATTTGGAATGAGGAGTTGCCAGAATGTTATATCCAGAATGCGGTCAACAGGGCTAGAGCATTAAAAAAGCATAGCCCCAGATTTTTCTATTACTGGGTGATTTTTTTAAAGCAATCTGGTTATATAGAAATTCTCTGCAACAAAGCCACAATTGCTCACTATACAGCAGAAAAGGTTGAAGCTAGCCCGTTGTTGCTTCCTATTGAAGACGAGCAACATAATATAGCAGCCTTCCTCGACTACGAAACTGCACGGATTGATCGGCTGATTGCCCAGCAGCTGCAGCTGATCGAACTGCTCAAAGAGAAGCGGCAAGCGGTGATCTCCCACGCCGTCACCAAGGGCCTCAACCCCAACGCCCCCATGAAGGACTCCGGCATCGAGTGGCTTGGCCAGATCCCAGACCATTGGTTATCCAATCGAGTAGGCTGGTGTTGCCAAGTAGGGAATGGTTGTACTCCAAGTCGAGATAATATGGATTACTGGTCGGAAGGAACGTATCCGTGGCTTAATAGTGGAAAGGTCAATGATGGTTACATCATTTCAGCTGAACAGTTTGTCACGGTAACGGCGCTGAAAGAATGTAGCTTACCAAAAGTGCCTGCAGGCAGCATTGTCATGGCCATTACAGGGGAAGGTAAGACCCGTGGTTCTGTTGCAATGACGAGCATAGATACGACCTTAAGTCAGCATCTGGCATTTATAACTGTGACTAGCAAAAAATTATCCCCCATGTATTTACGTATATGGTTGGAATCACAATATCAGCGAATCCGATTTGAGTCAGAAGGGTGGGGAAGTACAAAAGCTGCAATAACTTGTAGTGATATCAAATCTTATCCACTACCCGAACCACCATTAAACGAACAGTTGAAAATTGTTGAGTATGTTGGAGAGAGGAGTAAGACGTTCGATTTGTTAATTCAGAAATCAGAATCAATGATCTCTGTTCTACAAGAACGCCGCACGGCCCTGATCTCTGCCGCCGTGACCGGCAAGATCGATCTGCGTGGCTGGACACCGCCAGCAGAAGAGGCCGCTTCATGAGCTCACTGTCGCAAACTGAGGCGACTGATGCCATTGCTCCAGCCAGCAATAACGAACAGTACCGCTGGCTGACCGAGTTGATTTTCGATAGCAAGGAGCTCGATAAGCTGGGGGGCATGGTCTCCGAGTTCAACCTGTTTGAAGCGATGGGGATGGTGCGTCAGGAGATCCGTCACTCCCATTTTCTCGGCACCCTCTTCAATCCCCGTGAGCCCCATGGTTTGGGCTCTCGCTTCTTTGAGTCGCTGCTTTCAAGGTTGCTCTATGACTTGCCGGATCGACGTAGTGGCGAAGTCTCCCTGCTCGATATCGATCTCTGTGATTACGACGACCTGCAGGTATTTCGTGAGCAAGACCGTATCGATCTGCTGCTGGTGAGCGAGCAAAACCGTCAGGTCTTTGTTATCGAGAACAAGATTGATGCCGGTGAGCACGGCAATCAACTGGAACGGTATGAGCAGGCCGTAAACCGCCGCTACCCCGAGCATCGCAAGGTCTTTGTCTTTTTGACCCTCGACGGCAGCGAGGCCAGTCGCGATGGCTGGTTAAACCTGAGCTATGCCCAGGTGATTGAATGCCTGAGCGAACTGGTCACTGATTATGGCCACCAGATCCCGCCATCAGCCCGTATCGGCATCGAGCACTACATCACCCTATTCAAGCGATATTTTATGGAAGATACCGAGATTGCGGAGCTCTGCCGCCGCATTTACAAGAAGCACCAGAAAGCCCTTGATCTTATTTTTGAGCACAGACCTGCTGATGGTGATGGCCGAACCGAGCGTCGGGATTGGGCGAAAGATGTTATCGCTCTTGTCGCAGAGCAACACGGTTGGGGGCTCGATAGTGAGACAAGAACCATGGTTCGCTACACCCATTTGCCGTGGGATGACGGGAAGGGGATGCGTTCTTCAAACTGGACCAAAAGTGGCCGCGTTGTGCTGTTTGAAATCCAGAGCAATACCGACAAGCTGGAGCTGAAACTGCTGATTGGCCCAAGCAGTGATACTGCGTTGCGTGACCATCTGTTTGGCTGTGTTGAACAGAGTAAGGTCGCCGCTTTGTCGACGCGAAAACTGCGGCAAAGCCCGCAATGGAGCCAAGTCTACTCACTGCGTCTGCTCGATAAAAAACACACTGTCGATGAGCCTGACGAAGAAGCGTGCAAAAAACAGATCGACAAGAAGCTACAGCACTTCTGGTCACACGACTGGCCCCTTCTGAAAGATACCATGAACAAGGCGATTGAGACCTTGTAGCGAGGATGGCGATAACAATGGATAACAAAGCACGGGAAAAGGCATTTCAAGACCATATCATCGCGCAGCTGGCCGCCTCGGGTTGGCTGGTGGGCGAGTCGTCTCACTACGACAAAGAGCGAGCACTCTATCCGGAAGACTTGATCGCCTTTGTGCAAGAGAGCCAGCCGGAGGGGTGGCAGAAGTTCAGCAAGTTCTATGGCGAACAGCCGGAACGCCATCTGCTGGATGGTGCGGTGCGCCAGCTGAAACGCAGTGAAGGGGGAACCCTGTGGTTGCTGCGTAATCAGATTGAAGATCGCGGCCATCGGCTCAAGGTGGCCAGCTTCAAGCCGGATCATGACTTGAATCCCGAGTTGCTGGCTCGTTATCAGGCCAACCGGCTGCGGGTTGTGCCCGAGTTGGTCTATAGCCCCCATGGCTATGATGGCCGTATCGATCTGACCCTCTTTTTGAATGGCATCCCGGTGGCGACACTGGAGCTCAAATCTTGCTTCAAGCAGTCGCTGGAGAATGCCAAAAAGCAGTATCGGGAAGATCGCTTGCCCAAGACCAACGGGCGTGATGAGCCACTGCTGAGTTTTCGCCGCGGGGCGCTGGTGCACTTTGCAGTGAATCAGTTCGAGGTGGCCATGACCACCAAGTTGGCGGGCGACTCGACTTTCTTCCTGCCATTCAATCAGGGCACCCGTGAGGGTGGGGCGGGCAATGATCAGTCCTTGCCAGTGAATGGTGAGGAGGGCATTGCTACCGGTTATCTGTGGCAAGAGATCCTGCAACCGGATAACTTCTTGCGGATACTGAGCCGCTATCTGCACCTTGAGGTCAAGGTGGAAGAGGATGAGCTGGGGCGGCAGAACAAGAAAGAGACGATGATCTTCCCTCGCTATCACCAGTGGAAAGTGGTTCAGAATTTGTTGGCCACCGTGGGACAGGAGGGGGCTGGTCAGAAGTACCTGATCCAGCATTCGGCGGGGTCTGGCAAATCCAACTCCATTGCCTGGCTGACCCATCAGCTGGCCTCGCTCTACCTGGATAAAGGGGAGAAGTTGTTCAATTCGGTGATTGTGATTACCGATAGAACGGTGCTCGACAGCCAGTTGCAAGAGACTATCGCCCAGTTTGACCATGCTGATGGGGTGGTGAGTCGCATCAACCGGGAAGAGGGAGATGGCTCCAAGTCGGCACAGCTGACTGAGGCACTGGCCAGTGGCACGCCCATTATCATCGTCACCATTCAAACCTTCCCGCACGTACTCAAGGCCATTCAGGAATCGACCACACTGAAAGGCTCTCGCTTTGCGGTGGTTGCCGATGAGGCGCATTCAAGCCAGACCGGCAGCACGGCTCGTCAGTTGCGTGAAGTCTTGATGGCCGAGCAGCTGGATGGGGAAGAGGAACTCAGCGGCGAAGATGTGATGAACATGACGCTGGCCGCTCGCGGTGGCAGCCAGAACATCAGCTACTTCGCTTTTACGGCAACCCCGAAGGGTAAAACGCTGGAACTGTTTGGCCGCCCAGCGAACCCGGCGATGCCGCTTGGCCCGGATAACAAGCCCAAGCCATTTCATGTTTACTCCATGCGTCAGGCGATCGAGGAGGGTTTTATCCTCGATGTGCTGAAGAACTACACAAACTATTCGCTTGCTTACAAACTCGCCATGAAGGCAGAGGAGGCTGATAAGGAAGTGGATGCCAAGAAGGCTCGCATCAGGCTATCCAAGTGGGTGCGGCTACACCCGCACAATATCGGCCAGAAAGTGGCGATCATCGTTGAGCATTTCCGCACCAACGTGGCCAATCTCCTTGGAGGGCAGGCCAAGGCGATGGTTGTGACGTCGAGTCGGCTGGAGGCGGTTCGCTACAAGCTGGCGTTCGACAAGTATGTAACAGAGCAAGGCTATGGTGCTATTCGTGCCATGGTGGCGTTCTCTGGCGACATCGAAGAGGAAGGGCAGAGCTTTAACGAGCGGAACATGAACCCCGAGCTTAATGGGCGGGACATGCGTAAGGCATTCGATACCCAGGACTATCAGGTGATGCTGGTGGCCAACAAGTTTCAGACCGGTTTCGATCAGCCCAAGCTGTGTGCCATGTATGTGGACAAGAAGCTGACAGGAGTGGATTGCATCCAGACCCTTTCTCGCCTCAACCGCACCTATCCCGGCAAGGAGAGCACCTTTGTGCTCGATTTTGTGAATGATCCGCAGGATGTGCTGGAAGAGTTCCAAAAATATTTTGAGACCGCCACCCTCGATACCGTATCCGACCCCAATCTGGTCTATGACCTGTTCCACAAGCTGAAAGCAACGGGGATCTTTACCTGGAGCGAGGTGGAGGCGTTTAGTGATGCCTATTTCGATCCCAAGCGTGGGACCGAAGCCTTGCCCGGTTATATCAAACCGGCAGTCGAACGGTTCACCAAACGTTACAAGCTGGCGAGTGAAGCTGTGCGGGAGTGTCGCCAGATGCTTAAACGCATCGAGCGTGAAGGCGGGTCTGCGACTGACAAGGTAAATGCCGAACGGCGGGTCAAAGAAGCGACCGAAGCCAGGGGCGAGCTGGATCTCTTCAAGAAAGATCTCAACAGCTATGTGCGGTTCTATGAGTTTGTCTCCCAGATCACCGCCTTTGATGACGAATCATTGGAGCGGCTCTGCGTGTTCGCCCGCCACCTGCTGCCGATGCTGCGTCAGGAGGTGCTGGAGGAGGATGAGATTGACCTCTCCCAGGTGTTGCTGAGCCATTACAACCTCAAGGCCAAGCGAACTCAGGATCTCAAGCTCAAAGCTGATGCAAGCGGCAATGGCTTGCAGGGCATTTCGGCGCTTGGCAGTGCTAAAGCAAAAGAGGAGAAGAAAGACTTCCTCTCTCACATCCTAGAGCAATTGAACGATCTGTTCGGTACAGAGGTGACGGATGGGGACAAGCTGGATTGGCTGCAGGGGATGGCCAGCAAGATTGCGGAAAACCAGCCCTTGATGGATCAGGTGCGAAATAACCCCCGCGACGCCATCATGCTGGGTGACTATCCCAAGGCGGTTGATGCGGCCGTGATCGAGCGGATGGATATCCAGAACGGCATGTCGCTGGACTACCTCTCTCGACCCGAGGCGGCCAACCGTATCCAGAGCCTACTACTGGATATCTTGCTCAAAGGCTTGCAGGGGGGATTGAGCCATCAGAATTAAGTGGGGTTAATTGGCACCATTGTTCCCCAGCCTAATAACAGGAGGGGGAAGAGGTGATTATGGTCAACTGCCGATTTTGAGGCATATCTATGAACTTTTCTTATCATCGGTAGCATAGAGAAGATCGTATTAATGCATAGAAATCGGCAGATTAATTACCTCGCTTGGTGTTGCAATCGGTTGGGTAATCTTAACTGTTGAATGAACAAGGGGTCCCGAAGGACCCCTTGGGGTTATAGCAAGCAGCTCAAGTAATTTAGCGCGATCTGACGCAATGATAGATAGTATCTGCAACGCATCTCAATACCGGTAATGGAGCCATATCGGTAGCCATCGTATTCTGGGCAACACCGCCATCAACACCATAAAAGTCCATGATTTCATGGATTTTGGCAATCTGCTGCGGTGTTACGTTTAATTCACCGAATAGACGGCCCTGAATCGGATTTTCATCACAAGGCACAATCCACAATGCTTGTGTGCCAGCATGGTCACAATCTGAAAAAAGAATATTCAGCTTGTGTTGGCCGGGCAAACTTTGCGCCAGTGTGCGACTCATTAACAAATAGCTGCTGTGTGCTTCGTGTTGATAACGCATAGGTGTTTCCTCATGGTTGGTTTCGTTTGGCTTATATCGATTGCCGTAAGTCGAATGTGTTGCCAAACACCATGTGGATTAAACAGATCCCTGTTTTACCTGGAATTATCAACCCAAGTAATTAATAACATTGCTTGAGGTATATTGACAAGAGGGTGCTGGGTGAGTCATCACTGGGCTTATACCTGAATGTCCAGTATTTAATTTATCAATAATGCGGAGTGTTCTTGGCATAAGTAACTCGTGTATCCAAACGACGCGAGGTTACTGTTATGACACACCACTATGATGATCACCCCGGACAGGGCGATCACATCATCAATCAAGCTTTGGCCATTCTGGAGAGCCGACAGCGGCATCTGGGCCATGCCTTCACTCAGCCCAAAGCGGCAGCAGACTTCCTTCGGCTCAAGATGGGTGAATACGAGCGGGAAGTGTTCGCCGTCATGCTGCTCGACAATCAGCATCGGCTACTCGATTACCAAGAGCTGTTCTTCGGCACTATCAATGCTGGCACCGTTCACCCCCGTGAGGTGGTCAAGGCGGCTCTCAACAAAAACTCCGCAGCGGTCATTCTGGCCCATAACCATCCCTCTGGTATGGTCGATCCCTCGGATGCCGACAAGGCTGTCACAGCTCGTCTCAAGGAGTTGCTCGAGATGGTTGACGTGCGAGTGCTCGACCACTTTGTGGTGGGACAGCACGACATCGTCTCGTTTGCCGATAGGGGGCTGCTATGACCCCATCCAAACAGCTACAGGCTCTGTTCGACAAGATCATCGGCAGCTACCCCGATGCCACTGTCCTGACCCTCAACTTCCGAAGTCCCGATTATTCCGCCGACACTGGTGGATACCGTCCGGTCGAAATTCGTCTGGAGAAACGGGCTGGGAGTTGGGGGCTCCTCTATGTGACGGAGTTCTGCTATGTCACCGATGAGCTGACTAAGTCGCTGGATTTCGACTTCGCCGCTGGGGTGTTCTACGACCCCTGGTGTGGAGAACGGCCGTTGGCCACAACCATGGACCTCTACCGGCTCTGGGAGAGGAACTTTCTCACCTATTACCGGATGGAGGTTTACCACTTGGATATTTCCCAAGAGTGACTGTTATGAACGACTTCACGAAAGCCCTGCTGCTCGATGCCTTGAAAGCGGCATTGACGGCATTTGCATCGGTCATCGTCAACGCGATGATGGCTCGCTATATGCCACCACACTTCTACAACATGAATGGAGATGAATACCAATGAAGAAGATGATCCTGAGTTCCTTGGCCCTGGCAGTATTGACCAGTGGCACTCTGTTTATTCACCAGCAACGTAAGGTCAAGAAGGCTGAATTGGCTAAGGTATTGCGGATGCCTGGTAGTACAACACATCATTAAGTCGAACCTGCAACCTACATATGTACTATTCAGATAATTATGAGTCCGTCATGCTGACAGAATGGGGTGGCGTTACCTGCATGGTACATATGTACCATTCAGATCATAACGAGTCCGTTAATTCGTCAGGGTGGGGCGAGGCTACCTGCATGGTACATATGTACCATTCAGATCATAACGAGTCCGTTAATTCGTCAGGATGGGGCGAGGCTACCTGCATGGTACATATGTACCATTCAGGTCATAACGAGTCTGTTAATTCGTCATGATGGTGCGAGACTACCTGCATGGTACATATGTACCACTCAGGTCATAACGAGTCCGTTTATTCGTTAGGATGGGGTGACGCTACCTGCATAGTACATATGTACCATTCAGATAAAAACGAGTCCCTTTGTCATTAGGCTCCTTGGCGAGTAGCTCTAACATATGTAGTAAACAGATATCTCTGGCCCTTTATGGGCACCTAAAAACCCCTGCGGGCCCTCCATCACGGAGCGGCCCGTTTTCATTTGTATCACTGGCACAGGTCAATAGACCAAGCCCGTGTGACGCGAGCGAAAATGCCACTTTTTGCCGGTCATATGGGTTCCTTTCGACCTTCTGACCGGTCGCGTCAGTGTACCTTGCCCTATTGACCAGGAGGAGACCATGGCACTGGTGGGATATGCACGTGTCAGCACGGTGGGGCAGAGCCTGGATGCCCAGCTTCAGGCACTGGCCGAGTGCAGCAAGATATTCCAGGAAAAAGTGAGCGGGGCCAAGGATGACCGCCCGCAGCTCTCGTTGATGCTGGATTTTGTTCGTGAGGGAGACGTAGTGATGGTGACCAAGCTGGATCGCTTGGCTCGCAACACTCGCCACCTGTTGGAGATCTCGGAGTACCTGCACGCTAAGCGGGTTGCTCTGAGGATTTTGAATCTGGGTATCGATACCTCGACACCGACCGGAAAACTGATGCTGACCATGATCGGTGCCATCGCCACGTTTGAGCGGGAACTGATGTTGGAGCGTCAGGCGGAAGGGATTGCTATGGCAAAACAGCGTGGGGTCTACAAGGGCCGCAAGCCGACAGCCATGGCGAAGGGGGATGAGGTGCAGGCGCTCGCAGCAAGAGGGCTCGCCAAGGCTGAAATCGCACGTCGAACGGGGATCAGTCTCTCCAGTGTGCAGCGGATCTTGCGTGGGCTGTCTGGCGAATGAGTGGTTTTGACAACAAGGATAACGACATGGAACAAGAGAAGACGAAACAAGATTCTGGCCGGTTCTTCGAGCAGAGGGAAACTGCATCGACACAGGTCGCGGGCAAGTGGGCCCGTTATCGCGATTGGCTAAAGCACTCTGTGCGATTAGAACTTCCATCCAATTCAACCGAGGTCAATAACAACCCCTATCTGCGGGGAGGGATCTGCAGTTATAACGCCTATCTCTCGGGCATGCTGAGGGCTCACCTGTGGGGATTGTGGCTGACGGCACTTCTCGTGCTCGCCTGGCAGTTTCTATTGCCTCGAATGGACCTTGTTATTAACCACGATGCGGGGCTCTGGATCATCATGGGCACGGTTGTAGTTGGGACATTGCACTGGGCCATTCTGGTCTTTATTGGCTATGAGAAACGCCTCCAGGCAGCCGCACTCACAGACCCATTGAGCCGCATGATTGGCGTTGCTATCGTTACGATTACTGCGGCGGGAGTGATTCTTGGCTGGTATCTCAGTATCGAACGGTCGGCATGGTTCGCTCGCTTTGCCGAACATTCGAGAATTAATGCTGAGGTCTATGGACGGGGCTTTGATGTTACGGCCAAGACGGCAGAGCAGTTGTCTTCAATGGGTTACGATTCATGGATATTGGCAGGCCAAGTGATGGTCTACGTTGGCTTGGCTCTACTCTTCTTGATCCCAAGTTACCGCAACAGCGATAACCTTGCAGAGGAGATGAAAGAGGAGATTGGTAAGGTTCAGGGATATCCTACCCAGATCTTGTTATTGTTCCATTTGCTTCTGCTGTTTCCGGCAGTGGCGATTCTGGCCTAGTAGACTTGAAGGAGCTCACATCAGAGCTCCTTTTCTTTAGCAGGTATGCAAGGCATCAAGCCGGTAGCGGTGCTTGGCTCGGCAACCACGGCACCATGATTGTATCCTGGTTACACCAGCCATCCGCCTGAATCCGAACTCTCCTGCTCGATAGAACACATGAACGCCAGCCTGTTCTGAACAGTTCGGGCAGCTTTTGAGTTTCTGCCCATTTTGATGGAACACAACAGAATGATTGAGGGGCTGGCCACAAGAGCACTGGTCGGTCATCGATGAACTCACTTACGGCGGTTGTCGGTTTCTTTGGCTACCCCTTTGAAGGGCTCCCCACCTTGTTTCTGCTCGATAAACTTGCCGCTATCCGTATCGCGTTTCGTCCAGTTCCCGTTAACCGGGTTCTGAACTTGGGTACGGTCGTTGACGGAACCTTGTCGATAGCCTTTGCCTGTGTTCGTAGCCATATGTCACCTCGGGTTTAAGTGAGACCCAAAGTTACCATTAGATTTCATTTTGCTCAATATTGGGTTGATTGTTGAGCTGTCGAGGGAGGGGATGGGGTCTGTAATGAGGTGCTTGCAGTGTACGGGGGAGGGCGGGTAGGATTGGCCTGTTTGTTACCAATTTAAGCATGTCCACTTGATGTGGATGACCGTACTTGCGGCGGATTCTCGCTTGTTGAGGTTTCAGAACACTGTGATGGCAATCAGTTCCATCCCCAAGTGCCTGATTTATTTGGGCTCGCATTGATAACCCGTCGACCTGGTCAGGACCGGAAGGTAGCAGCCAAGGTGGGGGACTCGAGTGCCGGGATGTGGCTGGTAGGGCCACCACTTGTTTCTGCAATTCAATAAGTTACCTTCCTAAAGTCCTTGGTCATCCACTTTGTGTGGACGACAAGGAGCTCATCGATGAATCTCTGGCTCAGTCCCCACGGCATCTGGTATTACCGGAAAGTCACCACGCTCCCCTGTGGTCGTCGTAAAGAGATCAAACAATCCCTGCGTACCCGAAACAAGCTGACGGCCCGTGCAGCTGTTGCGAAACTGCTTGCCTGTGTGCGTTCCAGACCCAAGCCCATTCAGTTGCCTGCTGCCCCACATGAGCAATCAGTATCCCAGCCGATGACTCCGGCGGCCAAATCGCTGCTCCGCTCCTGTCGGTCTTGAGTGACCGGTATCAGAAAGGGAAGGCCCTTTCCTGGGTACCCAAAGAGCGAAAGAACCAGAAAAACTATCTCGGTTCCTTTATCGAGGTAATCGGCGACAAGCCAGCGGCAGGCTACAGCAAGGCTGATGTGGTCAAGTTCAAGGAGGGCCTGCTGAACTCCGGCAAGAGTCCGACCACCATCAACAAGTATCTCCAGAAGCTCTCCCTGCTGTTTAACTGGCTGGTTAACCATCAGGATGGGGTCAGAACCACTTCGCTGAATTGAAGCTACAGCGAACCAAGGAGGTGAACTCTCGAAGTGGATTACACAATTGGATTTACAGACTCAGCTAAGCTGGAGTCCATCTTCTATATCTCTGTTTTAATTGGTTTATATCTGCGCCTCAGAAGGTTCTGAGAATGCCGTTCATTTTCCCTTTTCGTGATCCCCCCCGAAGTAGTTCCTCCTGATATCCCTTAGTATCTGGCCAGCATGACTCCCTTTAGGGGGAGGATAACAAGAACACAAAGGAATAATGGATGAGATCCGTGAGCAACCAATGTCTGTTGATGCAGATCCAGCCGACCATCTTGCGCTTTGCCAAGATGCTGGCGAGTGTGCTGCAGCTTGAGGTCGAGATTGTGGATGCAGATATGGTCCGGGTGGCTGGCACCGGGCCTTATGGCAAGTTCTTCGGACGTCAGCTAGAGGGGGATTCCCGCCTGCTGCGCTATGTGATTGATAATCAGCGGGAGAAGATCGTTACCCACACCAGCGATGATCCGGTGTGTGACGGTTGTACCTGCAAGGAGAGCTGCCGTGAGCGCGCCTTCCTCGGGGTGCCCATCATGGTGGACGAGCGCTGTATCGGGGTGATCAGTCTGGTGGCCTTCAGCGACGAGCAGCAGGCGCGCCTCAACAACAATCTGCAGGATGTGTGCGACTATGTGCGCCACATCTCCACCATCTTTGTGGCCAAGTTGCTCGATTCGCGCGGGTTGTCGGACGGGGTCAACAAGGTGTTCCTCAATCTGATGACCAACATGGATCAGGGTTGCCTACTGCTCGATGACAAGAGTCAACTGCTCTACGCCAACGAGGCGGCACTCCATCATCTGGGTTGCCAGCAGGAACAGCTGCAGGGGCGCGAAGTGGGGATCCGTCCGCTCACCTTCTCCCAACAGGGGCTCAGCGGTCATCTCCAGCACATCATCACCTTCGAAGGACGTCAGGAGCTGATCATTGGCCAGCTACATCATGTGCAGGGCCAGCAGCTCTTTCTGATGGCCTTTCACCAGTCCCACTCCGGTCAGGTTCAGGAGCCGGATCTGGACGTGCGGATCGATCAGCTTATCGGCGAGAGCAAGCCGATGCGCACCCTCAAGCGGTTGCTTCACCGCATCGCCCAGAGTCCCTCCAGCGTGCTGATCTGTGGCGAGAGCGGCACCGGTAAAGAGGTGGTGGCCCGCGCCGTCCATCGCCTGAGCCTGCGTCAGGATAAGCCTTTTATTGCCATCAACTGTGCCGCCATACCCGAGCAACTGCTGGAGAGCGAGCTGTTTGGTTATGTGAAGGGCTCCTTTACCGGTGCCTCCAGCGGTGGCAAACAGGGCCTGATCCAGGCGGCCCATCAGGGTACCCTGTTTCTTGACGAGATTGGCGACATGCCACTCACCATGCAGGCCAAGCTGCTGCGGGTGCTGGAGCTGCGGGAGGTGACCCCCATCGGGGCCAGCCGACCGGTACCGGTGGATATTCGCATCATCGCCGCCACCCACCAGCATCTCGATCAATACATCGCCGAAGGGAAGTTTCGCGAGGATCTCTACTACCGTATCAACGTCATTCCCCTCAACCTGCCGCCGCTGCGGGAGCGGGAAGGGGACGTGGAGCTGCTGACCCACTACTTCCTCAACCTGCACACCAGCCGTATCGGCATCGTCTATCCCGGTCTTGCGCCCGAGGTGATGGCGCTGCTCAAGGGGTATCGCTGGCCGGGCAACGTGCGTGAGCTCAGCAACCTCATCGAATATCTGGTCAACGTAAGCCAGGCGGGCGAGGTGATTGACGCCAGCCTGCTGCCCCCCAACATCATCCGCAATCAGGAGCCTCATCGCGTTACCGCCCAGTCGATCCCGGTGACCAATCTGGATACGGCGTTCAATGTCCCTGCCGCCGCACCGCTCGCGGCCATGCCGGAGAAGCTGTCTGAATCCGTCCCGGGTGAGAGCGGCCTTGAGAGCATGGAAAAACAGATGATTGAAGAGACCCTGCAGCGGCTTGGCAACAAGAAACTGGCCGCACAGGCGCTGGGGATAGGGATTGCCACCCTCTATCGCAAGATAAAGAAGTACGAGATTGCCGTGCAGAGCTGAGGATCTGGCGGCGTCTATCAGGCCCGTGTCGTTTATCGGATGACACGGGCTTTTTTGTGCTGAACGGATTGGCGGGGCAGGGGAGTGGCTGGACAGAATGCAAAAAGCCCGCTCGATGAGCGGGCTTTTTTAATTTGGTGCGTCCTAGTGGATTCGAACCACCGACCCCCACCATGTCAAGGTGATGCTCTAACCAGCTGAGCTAAGGACGCAGGGGGTGCAATGCGACTTTTGACTTCTTTATGCAGGAAAGTGGTGGGTTTAATTGGATTCGAACCAACGACCCCTACCATGTCAAGGTAGTGCTCTAACCAACTGAGCTATAAACCCACATCTGCAAAATCTGACAAGCTTTAAAACCGAATGGTGCGTCCTAGTGGATTCGAACCACCGACCCCCACCATGTCAAGGTGATGCTCTAACCAGCTGAGCTAAGGACGCATAATCAGTATTCTGTAATGGTGCGTCCTAGTGGATTCGAACCACCGACCCCCACCATGTCAAGGTGGTGCTCTAACCAGCTGAGCTAAGGACGCATCACAGAAAAAGTGGTGGGTTTAATTGGATTCGAACCAACGACCCCTACCATGTCAAGGTAGTGCTCTAACCAACTGAGCTATAAACCCACTTTCTATTACTTCAGCACACCAGCACTGCTGGTGTGGTCGGCATACTACCCATGCCCCCCAAGGCTGTCAACAGGCCATCTGCACAAAGGAGACTGTTTGCCCAGTTCTTGCGCAGCCTGTTGATTTTGCAGGCGAGTTGTTGCTTACCAAGCCCTGTTACTGGACCCGCGACAGGGTGGTGCAGGCCTCCGGCGTGGCAAAACGGCCGTAGATGTAGCGCAATCTCGCCCCCAGCATCAGGGCCGCACTGGTGAGGCCGACGATAAAGCCGATCCAGAAGCCTTGCGGCCCCATCCGCGGCACCAGCCAGTCGGTCAGACCCAGGATCATGCCGGTGGGCAGCCCCAGTCCCCAATAGGCGACGATGGTGACGTAGAAGATAGCCTGGGTATCTTTGTAACCACGCAGTGCGGCGGCCGCGACCACCTGTACCGAATCAGAGATCTGATAGATGGCGGCGAAGAACAGCAAGATGGCTGCCAAGGTGATCACCTGCAGATCATCGGTATAGATGGAGGCGATCTGCTCGCGCAGCAGTACCGTCAGGGCTGCGGTGAGGGCGGCAATGCCCATTCCCAGCAGCAGGCCGGTGCGGGCTGCGACCCGGGCGTGATGGGGTTGCCCTTCACCTATGCTGTGGCCGACCCGGATGGTGACACCCACCCCGATGGAGAGGGGCAGCATAAAGACCAGGCTGGAGAAGTTCAGCGCAATCTGGTGACTCGCCACCGTCTCGGCACCGAAGGGGGCCAGCATCAGGGCCACCACGGTAAACAGGGTCACCTCGCAGAAGATGGCCATGGCGATGGGGAAGCCCAGGCGGAACAAGCGCCAGATCCGGCTGCCGTTGGGGCGAGTCAGCTGGGAGAAGAGCCGGATCTCGGTGAAGTGACGGGAGAGCTTCACGTAGAGGATCATCGCCAGCAGCATGGCCCACAGCACGATGGCGGTAGCCACGCCACAGCCGACCCCACCGAGCTTGGGCATGCCGAAGTGGCCGTGGATGAAGATGTAGTTGGCGGGAATATTGACCGCCAGCCCGACAAAGCCGATCACCATGGTCGGCATGGTGTGGGAGAGTCCCTCGCTGAAGTTGCGCAGCACCTGGAACATCACGAAGGCGGGCAGGCCCCACAGGATGGCGTGCAGGTAGCCGGTGGTCTTGGCCGCCATCACCGGCTCCACATCCATGAACTGCAGTGCCAGCGGGCAGTAATAGAGGGCGATCATCGCCAGCGGGGTGACGATCAGTGCCAGCCAGAAGCCCTGATGAACGGCCGGACGGATTGCCTCCCGTTTACGGGCGCCATTGAGCTGGGAGACGATGGGGGTGAGCGCCATGATGATCCCCTGCACCAGCAGGATCACCGGTAGCCAGAAGCTGGAGGCCACCGATACGGCGGCCAGATCGACCGCACTCACCTGTCCCGCCATCACGGTATCGACGAAGTTCATGGCGACCTGGGCCACCTGGGCGACCAGAATGGGGCTGGCTAGACGGACGAGCTGCTTCGCCTCGGACCAATAACGTTGCACTGACACCTCCGAGTGGATCAGATAAGAGTAAAAAAGAGCGGAAATCGGGAAGAGCCTTTGCACTTTCGGACGAAAGTGCAAAGGGTGGGGGAGGCATTCTAGCCTGAAATTCAGCCAGGACGAAATAGTTGCCACCCCAAGGGGCAGGATCAGGCGTCTTCGTGATCGCTGATCAGCAGGTTGGCAGCGGCATAGGCAGCCTGTTCGCGCAGTTCGGCGGGTACTCGCTCATCGGCGGCGAGTGCGTTGAGGGCGCGAATAGTGGCGGCAATGGCGTTTGGCACATAGCCCTGTTCGCCGGAGCCAATCTGGTTATAGGCGATACGGATCGCTTCACAACATTGATATACCTGCATTTCTTTTTCCTTGTTTACCCGGATGTGAACGGCGTCACTATAGCGATCGGACGCAAGCTTGTCAGCCTGTACCCTTGTCTCACCCTCTGCCCGAGGTTAACCTGCCCTTTTTGCCGTAGCAGGAGACGAGAGATGTTCACTGGCATAGTGCAGGGGACCGCCGAACTGGTGGCCATCGAAGAGCAACCCAACTTCCGTACCCATGTGATCCGCATGCCAAGCTTGGCGTGGGGGGAAGGGCTGGCCCTCGGCGCCTCGGTCGCCCACAACGGCTGCTGCTTGACCGTTACCCGGGTCGAGGGTGAGCTGGTCAGCTTCGATCTGATGCAGGAGACCCTGCGCCTCACCAACCTCGGCAAGCTGCAGGTGGGGGACAAGGTCAACGTGGAGCGGGCCGCTCGCTTTGGCGACGAGATCGGCGGTCACGCCATGTCCGGCCACATTATCGGGATGGCGGAAGTGACCTCGGTGATCGACACCCCCAACAACCGTCAGGTGTGGTATCGCCTCGCTCCCGAGCTGATGAAATATGTGCTGACCAAGGGGTATATCGGCATCGATGGCATCAGCCTGACCATCGGCGAGGTGCGCGAGCGGGAGTTCTGCGTCCACCTGATCCCCGAGACCCTGGCCCGCACCAACCTGGGTTGGGTCAAGGCTGGCTGGCAGACCAATATCGAGATCGATCCCCAGACTCAGGCCATCGTCGATACCGTGGAGCGGGTGCTGGCGGCACGCGGGGGTCACTGAAAGGAAACGGCTCGGTTTCACTCGCCTCATAAGCAAGGGCCTGCAGTGTGCAGGCCCTTGTTATTCATGTGGTGAGAATCTCTACTCGATTTTCTGTGACTCGCAATCAAAACAGCTGCTCGGCCTTTTGTGACTCACAATCAAAACAGTTGCTCGTCGTCTGCATCCACAAACAACTGCAAACAGTCGCGAGCTTCGTCGCGGTGAAGCCGCAGATGGATCGGATTGCAACAGGCCATGCAATCTTCGTAGAACTCTTGATCACCCTGGCTGGCATCCAGCTCGACCATGGTGTGGTGGCCGCAGTGGGGGCAGACGATGCGCTTGTTGGTGTACTCGATCATGATAACCTCCTCGGGCCCTGGGGCCGCCTATCTACCCTGATTCTAGTCGGGCTGAAGGGGGTTAACCGCGAGCAAACGCACGTTTATGACAGAGATCAAGCCAGAGAGATGACCGGTGGCGACTGATTGTGCGTGAAGTGTGCGAGAGGGGGTATCTGGTTGCGCATGATTGGTGAAAAGAGGGGATTGCCAACGGATGTTTGGCAATAACAGGGGGCCAGCTGCCCCCTGCGAGTATGAGAACGCGTGCGCAACGAGGCGCTGGGATCGTTACTTGACCCAGCTGGCCAGCATCTCGCTATTGAGTTCGGCCAGCGAGCTTAGCTGGTAGTTGGCGATGGCCAGGCATGGGTCACCTACCAATGCCGGGTACATGGGAACGATCAGCGTCTGCTTGTCGTTTACTTGACCCAGCTGGCCAACATGTCGGCATTCAGCTCGGCCAGCGAGCTTAGCTGGTAGTTGGCGATGGCCAAGCGTGGATCACCCACTAAAGCGGGATCCGGCACGATCAGCGCAGTCATGGAGGCCGCCTTGGCTGCCAGCAGGCCGGTAAAGCTGTCTTCGATGGCCAGACAGTGTACCGGTTCCACCCCCAGCTTTTCGGCTGCGTGGATATAGACATCCGGGTGCGGTTTGCCGAAACGCTCGATTTCAGCGGAGTGAACCGCCATAAAGCGATCGCGAATGCCGAGTTTGCCGAGCACTGCTTCTACCATCGCAAAGGGTGAGGAGGTGGCCAGACCCACTTTCAGCCCACGGGCCTCGATAAGGTCGAGCGCTTCCAGCACACCGGCTTTGGCCTGACCTTCGGAGAGGATCAGGGCGTTGACCTGATCCAGAATGCGCTGCACAACCTCTTCCTGAGTCGGACCGCTCCACGGGCGCAGGCGATACCAGTGGGCGACCAGCTGATCGATGCGCACGCCGATGGTTGATTCACAATCCTCGACGGTGTGGGGGTGACCCAGTTCGGAGAAAACGGCGATCTGGGCCCGTTGCCAAAAGGGTTCCGAGTCAATCAGAACACCATCCATATCGAAGATCACGGCAGCTAACATCTTGTACTCCTGACAAATTTGAAGAGGGGATTATAAGCCTGACGTGGAAATGCAAAAGGGGCATTGCCATGCCCCTTGCGCCCGATCACATCGGCAAACGTTTGTTTTGCTGTGGCAAAAAAGCCCTTAGAACAGTACTTCGACCTTGGCGGCCACGGCTTTGGCCTTTTCCACCGCATCAGGGCAATCCGCTGCGCGGGCCAGCGCCACGCCAAGACGGCGGCGACCGGCGATCTCTGGCTTGCCAAATAGCCGCAGCTGGGCGCCCGGCACCAGTGCCAATGCCTCACCAATCCCCTGATAGCGGATATTCTGGCTGTGCCCTTCACGCAGTAGCACGGCAGAGGCGCTCGGCCCGTACTGGGTGATGGTGCCGACCGGCAGCCCCAGAATGGCGCGCACATGCAGGGCGAACTCGGAGAGATCCTGCGAGATTAGGGTCACCATGCCGGTATCGTGGGGGCGGGGGGAGACTTCGCTAAACCACACCTCGTCGCCCCTGATAAAGAGCTCTACCCCGAACAGGCCGTAACCACCAAGGGCCTCAACCACCTTGGCCGCCACGGCTTTGGAGCGGGCCAGCGCCAGTTCGCTCATCACCTGCGGCTGCCAGGATTCGCGGTAGTCGCCATCTTCCTGCCGGTGACCGATAGGCTCGCAGAAGTGAATGCCATCGACGGCGCGCACCGTGAGCAGGGTGATCTCGTACTCGAAGGGAACGAATCCCTCGACGATCACCTTGCCACGACCGGCGCGACCCCCCTCCTGGGCGTAAGTCCAGCTCTCATCGAGCTTGGCGAGATCGCGCAGCACGCTCTGTCCCTTGCCGGATGAGCTCATCACCGGCTTCACCACGCAGGGCAGGCCGATGGTCTCGACGGCGGCGACAAACTCCTCTTTGCTTTGGGCAAAGCGGTAGGGGGAGGTTGGGAGGCCCAGGGTCTCGGCGGCGAGACGGCGGATCCCTTCCCGATTCATGGTGAGCTGGGTGGCGCGGGCGTTGGGCACCACCTTGATCCCCTCCTGCTCAAGGGCAGCCAGCGTATCGGTGGCGATAGCCTCGATCTCGGGGATGATGAGATCGGGTTTGATCTCGGCGACCAGCTTGCGCAGGGCGGCACCATCGAGCATATCCAGCACCCGGGCTGCATGGGCCACCTGCATGGCGGGGGCATTGGCATAGCGGTCGGCGGCGATCACTTCGATGCCGAAGCGCTGCAACTCGATGGCCACTTCCTTGCCGAGTTCGCCGGAGCCCAGCAGCAGGGCGCGGGTGGCGCCGGGGCGGGTTGCGGTTCCAAACATACGATCTCTCCTGATGTCGTTGGTCATTGTTGATGATCGCTATCGCACGAATAGCGGGCAAAAAAAGAGGCACGCATGGCGTACCTCAGGAAACGGGTTTGTGAGCGCGCTGCTCCAGATGGGTCAGCAACGTAATGGCGCCAATGATGATGGCGGCGCCAAGCCACAGACGACCGGGGGGGGCCCAGCCAAATACCAACCAGCCCGCCAGCACGTTCATCGGCAGCTTGGCAAAATCGAAAGGCTGCACGAAGGAGGCCTCCGCCACGCTGTAAGCGCGAGCGATGGACATCTGGGCCAGCGCCGTCAGCACACCGGAGGCGGCTACCAGCAGCCATTGGCTCTCGCTCGGCCATTGCCACTCCGGCAGTGCCAGCATGACGTTGAACGGGGTACTGAAAATAAGCAGGTAGACCACTATGGTGTGGGATGATTCGTTGGCTGCCTGATAGCGCACCATCAGGGAGTAACCTGCCCAGAACAACGCCGCCGCCACCGGCAGCAGAGAGGCCCAGTTGAACTCATCATTCCAGGGGGCGAGGATCACCATGGCGCCGGCAAAGCCCGCCAGGGTGGCCAGAATGCGGGTGCGGCTCACCTGCTCCTTGAGCAGCAGGGCGGAGCCCAGGGTGGCAAACAGCGGCGAGGTCATCAGCAGGGCGATCCCCTGCCAGATGGGGACGGGGTACGCCAGTGCCCAGAGCCAGAGCTGGATGCCGATAACCGCCAGCAATACCCGCAACAGGTGCAACCGGAACTGATTGGTCATCAGGGATTGGCGCAGGCCATGACGAACCAGCCAGGGCAGCAGGCAGATCAGGGCGATCAGGTATTGATGGAAGGCGACCTGAGTAGAGGCAAGGCCGAGTTTGAAGCTGACATACTGGCTCAGACTGTTGACGGCGGCGAAGCAGAGTCCTGCCACCATCATCCAGACTGCACCGGCCAGAGGAGAGTGCCTGCGCGAGGGTATCATGGGATCCGGGTCGCTGGAAAAAAGTGCGGCGGATCATAACGGCAATCGTTTGTTCTGCCAAGGGTTGAAGCTCGGCCACGGGGCTGGCTGGCGAGGAAGTGGCCTTGCATCAAAAATTTTGAACAAGTTGAGCATCTATTTTCGCTATCAGCAAATAAGCACAGTGTTTAGAGTGACCTCCATCGACAGCGCAGCTGTTCAACCGACAACCAAATGGAGTTTCACCATGGCCAATATCCTCGTTCTCAAATCCAGCATCCTGGGTCAATATTCCCAATCCAACGCCCTGATCGACGGCTTCCTGGCTGACCATCAGGATGATGTCGTCACCGTGCGTGATCTGGCGGCCCTCAACTTGCCGGTGCTGGATGGCGAGCTGGCTTCCGGCCTGCGCGGTGGTGACAACCTCAATAAGCGTCAACTGGCGGTGATCGCTCAGTCTGACGAGCTGATCGCCGAGCTCAAAGCAAGCGATCTGGTGGTGATTGCGGCCCCCATGTACAACTTCAACATCCCGACCCAGCTGAAAAACTGGATCGATCTGGTGGCTCGCGCTGGCGTCACCTTCCGCTACACCGAGACCGGTCCGGTCGGTATGGTTGAAAATACCCGTGCGCTGGTGATCAGCCCCCGTGGCGGCATGCACGTTGGCAGTGCCACCGATCTGGTCACTCCCTACATGCGTACCGTGCTCGGTTTCATCGGTATCAAAGAGGTGGATTTCATCTACGCCGAGGGGATGGGTATGGGCCCGGATGCCCAGAGCAAGGGGATGGAAGCGGCCAAAGCGCAACTTGAGGCTCTGGCTATCTAAGGGCTCTTTCTATAAGGGCTCTTTCTATAAGGGCTCTCTATCCCGTCAGGGGTTATCTCTTCAAGGGGTTGCCCCGCCAGATACAAGAACGCAGCCATCAGGCTGCGTTTGTTTTTTTGCTTGGTGTGATTGCGACAGACATTATTGCGACAAGACCGTAATGCTACAGAGAGTATCGCGGCAAGCGGTCGGTATAGACGTTCCGGCGGAATCGCTACTCCATCATAAAACGGCGACAACCGCGCACCAGCAGCAATGCCACCGCGACCAGCAGGCCAAGCAAGAGGGTGGTCAGCCACTGTTCGGTACTTTGCGGCAAGTGGGGCGTGAAGAGGCTGATCATCAACAGGGTGCAGAGCGTGATCAACAGGCTCTGTCGGGTCATCAATATCATGGGGCCATCCTTGGTTTGCTCACCTGAAACGATTTTAATGCCCTCTTGTGACAGGGTGATGTATCCATGCATCACCCTGTTGGGGCTCTTCAGACCATATCAGGTTTTTACCGCAGAGCCAGCGCCATCACTGGCGCTGTGATCCCGATCCCGCTAGCTCTCTTTATCTGAACTGTTTCTGCGCTGGCTGGTAGTGAAAATCGCTCGCTGGCGAGCCGCGCTTCCAGTGCCGCCTGATCGATCTCCTGCGCCTTGCAGAGATCATCCAGATCGTCATAGCGATCACGCAGCTGCATATTGACGACGCTCAGCAGCATGTTGATGTCCATGGTGGCGAACTTTTTCAAATCCATGATTATTTCTCCCGATCCAGTGATTGCAGCTGCTCGATGGCGGCGCTGACGCTGTGCAGATGCTGGCGGATCGCCTCGCGGGATTCGCTCGGTAGATAGTCGGTCAGGGTATGTTGCCAGCTGCCCGCTTCACTCTTGAGCTGCAGGAAGAGGGCGAGCCCGGCATTGGTGAGGGAGACCAGGCTGATGCGTTTATCCTGCTCGCTGCTCTCGGTAAAGATGATCCCTTTTTCGACCAGACGGCGGATCTCGCGGGAGATGCGCACCTTGTCCATGCCGCTCGCCTCGACCAGCTCTTTCTGGCTGATGGGGTAGTTGGGGCCGAGCACCATCATCAGGCGCCATTGCGGCACGGTCAGCTGGTAACGCTGTTCATAAAACTGTTCGAAGGTATCCCGTAGCATCTCGGCGGCATGTACCAACTGATAGGGCGGGTAGTGAGCGAGTAACGCTATGATTTTTGACATATTACACCCTGCTGTGACGGCTGCATCAGATGCAGTTTCTTTTGATACTTTGACATTGATGATACGAAACTCAAGCTGATTTGTCTGACCCGGTTATGATGAAATGTGCGGTGGCGCACGCCCTCAAGGAAAAACCGGGTCTGACCGACGGGATTTTAAGCCAACGCTGTTCAGCCTTTACGCAACCAGATGAGGGCGTTCTGCTTGAGCCAGGCCTCGCGAGTGTGGATAGCGTAGAGCGCGGCCTCGTCGCGGCTGCCTGCTTGCCAGCTTTGCGGCTCCTGTTTGGGCAGCTTGCGCTGACCCAGCAGGCAGGCCGGAATGTGCGGGTTGGCCTCGATGGCGACCAGCAGATGGGGCTTGGCTGCCTCGGCACCCTCGGTGGCAAAGACCATCAGCGCCTTGTTGTAGAGCAACCAGCTGGAGGCTTCGTCGAAGCGCACCAGCAGGGCGGCCAGCGCCTGCCAATCCCCTTGCAGTGCATAGAGAGTGGATAGGTTGTAGCGGCAACCCAGCTCATCGGCCATGCAGATTGTCAGCAGCGCCAGATACTCCGCTTTGGCCTCGCCCAGCTTGCCAAGGCGCAGCAGGCAGTCGGCGCGGCCGGCTCTGGCGGCCAGCAGGGGGCGCAGTTCGGGGGCACTCCAGCCGTGACCGGCGATTTGCTGCCAGAAGGCTTCATCAAAGAACGGAGTGGCATCGGCGATGATCTTCTCGAACCAGCCGAGGCGGGCCTGATGATCGCGGCAGCTGTCGGCCAGCTCGAACCAGGTCTGCCACTGTTGGGCCTGCTCGCCATTGAGGGCCACATCAGCGCTGGGGGCGGCCTGATACTGGTCGAGGTTGAGCAACTGGTTGAGGGCGGTTTTCATGTTCTGGCGCTGGCGTTTGCAGAACTCGACAAAGGGAAGCTCGCTGGCGGCGGCGCTATAGAGCATCTGGGCCATCTGCTTGTCGCGAAACAGGCTCAGCTCTGCGGCCAGACTGAAGCGGTACTGGGTGGTCGGGTCGTTCAAATCCTTCGGCTTGGGCCAGGTGGCAAAACCCATGCTGAAGCCATAACACCATTGACCGAGGGGGTGGCTCTGTTCGAACACCTGCTCGGGGTTATCGCTGGGCAGGCGGCATTGACTCGGCAGGGCCAGCTGGGCGTCGTCGGTCTGGGATTCCAGCTCGGCGATCAGGTGGTTGAGGGCTTCTGCGCTTTTTTCATCCAACTCGGTATCCTGTTCCAGCAAACCAGCCAGCGGGCGTTGCCAGTCAGGGCTTTCCGGCCCTACCAGACGAGCACAGAGAAAACCGTGCAGGGCCGGATAGGTCATGTCCTGATCGCTGTGGCTCTGGATCCATTGATTAAGATGGCGGGTACGAGTGGATGGGTTCATCGACAGTTCCTCTGGATTTGAACAGCCGCGAAGTCTACCTAAAAGTGGGGTTATTTGCAGCAAATGGCCGCCTGTTTGGCGATTTAATCACCATTGGCGGATAAGATAGGGGCGAAAGGGAGGCTCGTGGTGGCTTGGGGACTAGGCCGGATCACCGCTCTTGAGGTAACATGCGCGCCCATAGGGGCCATGTTCAGTTGGCCCATCCGGGTAATGAAAAAAGAGAGCACCATGATACAGATTGGCAAGATGAACACCCTCACCGTTGTTGAACTCGAAGACCGTGGCGCCTGGCTTGCGGCCGATGAGTACGGTGAACTGCTGCTGCCCAAGCGTCAACTGCCGGAAGGGGTGAAAGAGGGGGATAGCGTGCAGGTCTTCCTCTATCTGGATGCCGATTGCGAACCGGTGATCACCACCGACAAGCCATTTGCCATGGTGGACGAATTTGCCGGTCTGAAAGTGGTCAATGCCAACAAGATTGGTGCCTTCCTCGACTGGGGAATGAAAAAGGATCTGTTCGTGCCCAGCCGCGAACAGAACAAGCCGATGCAGGTGGGCCACGTCTATCTGGTGCGTCTGCAACTGGATAACGAAGGGCGCATGGTCGGCACCAGCCGCATCGAGCGTTTCCTGACCCCGGCCGGCAGCAATTTCAAGGTCGGTGACGAAGTGACCGCCCTGCCGGGTGAACACTCTCCCCTTGGCATCAAGGTGATCGTCAACGGCCAGTATCCCGGCATGCTGTTCAAGAACGAAGTGTTTGGTCGGGTGATGACTGGTCGGCAGCAAACCGCTTGGGTCAAGCAGGTGCGCGAAGATGGCAAGCTGGATCTGACCCTGCAAAAGCCGGGTCTGGCGCGGGTCGATGACGCCGGTGAGCGCATTCTGAGCCGGATGAAAAAGCAGGGAGGCAGTCTGGCAGTGGGTGACAAGAGCGAACCCGAGCTTATCTACAAGCTGTTCAGCATGAGCAAGGGCACCTTCAAGAAGGCGATCGGCGGCCTCTACAAGCAGGGCAAGATTGCCATCGAAGATAACGCCATTACCCTGACCGAGGGGGGCGCTGCAGCCCAGAGCGGGGAGCAGGAGTAAGTGCCGAGTCCCTGCATTGGGCTTTGCAAGGCAAAGGATGGCCTCTGCCTTGGTTGTGGCCGCACCCTGACCGAGATCGGCCACTGGTCGGCGATGGATAGCAAGGCCCAGCTGGCGGTGATGGCCGAGCTGAATGGCTCGAAAAGCACCCACCGCTGTCCAGGTTGTGGCGAACCGGCCTATTGCGCCGTTTCTGCCGGTCAGACCATTGCGCAGTGCTGGTGCAGCCAGTTGCCGGTACTGCCGATGCAGGAGGCCAGCGCTTGCTGGTGCCGCCGCTGTCTGGCCAAGGCCATCGCGGCGCAGGATTAGCAGAAAACTGAATTAAGTGAAAATAGAAACAAGAAAGGCGCCGATGGCGCCTTTTTTATGCCTGCTGCTGGCGATGCCAGCGCACATGCACTTGATCTTCGGTCAGCAGACGGGGCAGCAGGAAGGTGGCGAAGATCACCTCAAACTCATCCTGATGATCCAGCAAACCGATCCACACTTCGACCCAGCGTTCCATATCGACCGGCTCACCCAGCTCGGTCGACCAGTCGGCATTGGGCAGGGTTGCCTCCACGGCGCCACGCTGCTCAAACTCCAGGGTGATGTCGACTATTTGTTCGGGGGCCAGCATATCGGCGGCCTGCTCAAGAAACTGATCATAGGCCCATTCGACCAGCTGATCCGGGGTACGCTGTTCCATGAAATCACTCCAGATACATCGAGGTTCGCTACTGTAACAATTATTGGCTGTGGCGGCCAGACCAGTACGCCGGGCGTGGCTGGCCTGTCCAAGTTGCCGTTGGGGGAGTATGGTTAAGGCGCGGATCATCTGGCTGGGAGTGAGGGGATGAAGCAGCGGGGACGGCGGCAACAGATCAAGCGGCGGCGCGAGGCCTGGTGGTGGCACTATCTGCCGCTCCATCGCGAAACGGTGGGCGGCCATCTGGGCCCACCGGAGAAACCCGATGAGCCCTGAGGATCAGTCGGCCTGATGCACCCGATTGAGGGTGATCTGCCCCAGTTGCCCCATCTGGCGGCGGATCCAGACAGATCGCTTCTGCACATAGGGTGACGGGGGCTTGACCCGATAGCGCCACGGATTGGGCAGGGCGGCGGCCAGCAGGGATGACTCGTAGCGGGTCAAGCGGCTGGCCGGTTTGCCAAAGTAGGTGCGGGCCGCGGCTTCGGCGCCATAGATGCCGGGGCCAAATTCCACGATATTGAGATAGACCTCGAGAATGCGGGCCTTGTCCCAACCCAGCTCCATCAGCAGGGTAAACCAGGCCTCCAGCCCCTTGCGCAGGAAGCTGCGATCACTCCACATAAAGAGGTTCTTGGCGGTCTGCTGGCTGAGGGTGCTGGCGCCGCGCACCCGTTCGCTGTGCTGGTTGTGCTTGAGCGCGGCGTTGATGGCATCCATGTCAAAGCCGTTGTGATCGGCAAAGCGTTGATCCTCGGCGGCGATCACCGCCAGTTGCAGCTCTTTGGAGATGGACTCCAGATCTACCCATTGATGGCGCACCTGGGTGATCTTGGCGGGCGGAAAGAGGGCCCGCTCGATACGCCAGCTCCACATCGGCGGATCAATAAAACGCAGCAAGGCGACCGAGCCGACCGAGCAGAGCAGCCCGGCCAGCGCGATCTTGCCTGCCCACCTCAACACCCGGCGCCCAAACGATGCAGATGCGCGCACGGGGGCCACGGCGTCAGGGCCAGACTCCCACTGATAGTGGCTGGGATCATCGGGATCCGGAATTATTGGGGCAGCCATTCGATGTGGCAGAACTTCTCGTCAACACGGCGGGAGAGCAGCATGCGGGCAAACAGGTGCTCATACTCTTGTTCTTCATTGCCAAGGCCAACCCAGATCTCGGCATAATCGGTGTCGCTCACCGCAAATCCCACGTCCGCTTCCCAGTCATCGGCCGGGTCGGTTTCGGCCAGCAGGCCGCGGTCGTTGAACTCCTGATTGAAACGGGCGATCTCCTGCTCTGGCAGGTTGTCAGAGGCCAGCTCCATAAAGAGTTCGAGGGCGGTATCGAGCAGTTCCTCGACGCTGTGCATTTCGTCATTCATAGACATAAGCGGTCTGTTCCAGAAAAGAGTAAAAGGTGCCGACGCAGATCACTGCCTGCGGGGCGGCGCTATTCTAGCGGTCGGCAGACCCCTTGGCGAGATGAGGCGAGCCGCTGTGACCTGTTTTTGTGCCAATAAAAAACCGGATCCAGTGACAGGATCCGGTCTTCATTGGGGGAAGGGGTCACGCATAGGGCGTCAGCTCATCCCTTCTTGTCATCGGCGAAGGTGATGTTGAGCTCCAGTACCGACAGCTCATCACTCTTCTGATCCAGTTGGACGGTTATCTTCTCCGGATCAATGTTGACGTATTTGCGGATCACATCGAGGATGTCCTGTTTGAGCTGGGGCAGGTAATCCGGCCCCCCTCTGGATGAACGCTCGTGAGCAACAATGATCTGCAACCGCTCTTTGGCCAGTTGTGCGGTGTTCTGTTTCTTGTTGGAACGAAAATAATCCAATAATGACATGTTTAACTCCCGAACAGTCGGCTAAAGAAGCCCTTCTTCTCTTCTTCCAGAAAACGAAATTCCTTGGCATCGCCCAGCAGGCGGGACACCGCATCTTCGTAGGCCTGACCGGCATCGGACTCCTTGTCCAGAATAACCGGTTCGCCGGAGTTGGAGGCGCGCAGCACCGCCTGGGATTCCGGGATCACCCCGAGCAACGGGATGGCCAGGATCTCCTGCACATCCTGCACGCTCAGCATGTCGCCGCGGTTGACGCGGGTCGGGCAGTAGCGGGTCAGCAGCAGGTGTTCCTTGATGGGGTCTTCGCCACGCTCGGCGCGACGGGACTTGGAGGCCAGGATGCCAAGGATGCGGTCGGAGTCACGCACGGAAGAGACTTCCGGGTTGGTGGTGACGATCGCCTCGTCGGCAAAATAGAGCGCCATCAGGGCGCCCGCCTCGATCCCTGCCGGGGAGTCGCAGACGATGTAATCGAACTTCATCTCCGCCAGTTGATCCAGGATCTTCTCGACCCCCTCACGGGTGAGGGCATCTTTGTCCCGGGTCTGGGAGGCGGGCAGGATAAACAGATTTTCCGAGCGTTTGTCCTTGATCAGCGCCTGATTGAGGTTTGCTTCCCCGTTGATGACGTTGACGAAGTCATACACCACGCGCCGCTCGCAGCCCATGATGAGATCCAGGTTTCTCAGACCGATGTCAAAGTCAATGACCACTGTCTTGTGACCACGCTGGGCTAAGCCGGTGCTCAGGGCCGCACTGGTTGTGGTCTTGCCAACGCCACCTTTACCCGATGTAACGACTATGATTCGCGCCATTCTCGCTTCCTTGTAACTCTATTTGATACGGTCTATTCGGAGTTGTTCGTTGTCCAGCCGGACGTGTACCGGTTGCTGGATCAGGCCTGCTGGCAATGCATCGCTCAGCTGGAATGTGCCCGCGATGGAGAGCAGCTCGGCCTGTAATTGCTGGCAATAGATCCGGGCCAGGGTGTTGCCCCGGGCACCGGCAATGGCTCTGCCACGCAGGGTGCCATAAATATGAATGCTGTCGTCGGCGAGCACTTCGGCTCCCGGACTGACGGACCCCAGCACCACCAGCGAGGTGCCGGCGGCATAAATCTGCTGGCCGGAACGAACCGGTCCCACATGTACCTTGCTCGGGATCAAGGGGGCGGGTTCGGGCTCGGGAACCACCTCAGGGGCGGCTGGCGCGGGGGCAGGCTCGGGTTCCGGTTCGCTCTTGCGACTCTTGCCCGAGACCATCACGGCCAGTCCCACCGCCTTGGCGGCTGTCTTCATCTCTTCACTGCGCGCCCCCGTGATGCCGACCAGCACAAACTCTTCGGACTCCACCAGCTCCTTGAGCTGTTCGAAATCGGGAATATGTTCCAGTCGGGAAACATTGATCACCAGCGGCGCACAATTAAAAAAGTAGGGTGCCTGGGCCACTTTTTCGGCCAACAACTGACGTACCCGCTCAGGCTCGCCATCGCTGATATGCAACACAGAAATAGTGAAGGTGGTCCCTTTCAATTCGTTATCGCGCTCAACCATGAATCTTCCCCGAGGCAGAGATGCTAATCCGTTATTGTTATTCAATTCCTGATGTTATAGTTTGCCCCCATCAGAGGCAATAAACTCGTCGGATTATATCAATTTCCATGTTGTGTGCAGTCTATAAAAGTCGCAAAAAAGCCGAGACCTACCTTTTTGTTGAAAAAAGAGAGGATTTCTCCCGTGTTCCCGCGCCACTGCTGAGCGCATTCGGGCGTCCCGAGCTGGTGCTGATGACCAAGCTGGACCCGGCCAAGCCCTTGGGGCTGGCTGATGTCGGCAAGGTGATGGCCGCGTTGACCAACCAGGGGTTCTACCTGCAGGTGCCGCCGCCCCCCGAGAATTTGCTGGAGCAGCACAAGGTCAGCCTGAAAAAAACATCCTGAATATCCAGCCCCGTTGTGTGCTCTACAGAACGGGGCTAATTCTTTGTGACTCTGCATGACGCATTCCGGCCCTGGTGAGGTAGTGTGTGATAATCCCGTGACAGGATCTGGCCAAATTAAACACTCCCTTTGGTGATATTCACTTTTCGCTGTTTAAATAGAAAGTCAATCTGCTCCCAACACCATATCCTCAACCTTTGCTGGCGCTCACAAAAATAGCGAGCGGCGCATGCTCATATCCGCCATTTCAACGGCTATTGGCTCATTCATCGATTATTATCAGCCTCTTCTTTGGGCGCTTTTTTGGCTTCCACTGCGCGATGAGTTGTCCATCAAATGGGATGTAGAGAGGGCGGTGATAGCTGTGCTGAACTCAGCTTACGCGATGATCTGTGGCCGAAATGATGAGCTAATCCCCTGTTTGTGTACTTGATTGTTTGCCCTGATCTCGAAAGTGCCACACAGATGGCTATCAGCATGTACTTCGCAAGGGTGAGCGGTAACCGCGTCTTGCCAAACAAGTGTATGACCAAAGGGGGAGATATTGAGCTGAGGGACCATCTCGATATCGATTAGTTGTGAAGCCGTGACGGGGCAAGATAGCGGGTAAAAGGTTGCATGTAGGGGTGTAATGTCCCTTTCAATGCATTGAGAAGAGTTAATCAAGGTATGTAATTAGAGAGGCATTTAGACAAGGCAATGAGCATCGCAGTGGCGTAGCTGGTGTATATCCGCGACGCCCTACAGTGAAATGGTCGGTATGCCGGTATAAGTGCCCAGCATTCCATTCGGGCAATAAAAAAGGCTATGTCCCAATTACGTGTTGAAAGGCTAAGCTTGAAGTAGGCCATCACCTTGAGGTCTACCATCATGGATACCCCAGCCTTTCAAC